>NZ_QFXN01000035.1:0-37840 GCF_003144775.1 Enterobacter sp. CGMCC 5087
GCCAGCCGAACCAGCGGCACCGCAGCAGTAAACAGCAAAACCCCTCGCATGAGGGGTTTTTTATTGCCCGCTAACTTTTCCATCCAGCAAGGAAATCCAGCAGAAGCGCGTTCACTTTCTCTGGCTGCTCCTCCTGCGGCAGATGGCCGCACTCATCAATCCCCTGCGCCCGCAGGTTTTCCGCCATTTCGGCCCAGACGCTTTCCATATCGAAAAGCTTGCCGACCGCATGAAAATCATTACCCCACAGCGACATTACCGGGCAGGTGATTTTCACCTCAGCGTCAGCCATATCCTGCGCCACATCCTCTGCGTTGGCGCGATAGTCAGCCATTGCGCCACGCACGGCACCCGGCGCCTGATACGCCCGAACATAGGTATCAAACGCCTCGCCGCTGATGGTCGACGGATTGTAGGTCCAGTCCGAGAAAAAGTGGCGCAGCCAGATATGCTCCCGACCCGCAATCAGCGCTTCCGGCAGGTCTGGCACAAGATGAAACAGGAAGAACCAGTACGCACGCGCAATCGACGCATTCAGATCGCGCGCCACAATACGCGTTGGCACGTTATCCATCACCACCAGTCGATCCACCAGCTCAGGGTAATCTTTTGCAAACCGCGTCGCGACGCGCGCGCCGCGATCGTGCCCCACCAGCACCACTTTCTGTAAACCCAGGACTCGCATCAGTTCCCGGATGTCCCGCGCCATGTTGCGCTTATCATAGCCAGAAGCAGGTTTATCCGTTTCGCCATACCCGCGTAAATCTGGCGCAATCACGCGGTAGTGCCGGGACAGTACGGGTATCTGGTAGCGCCAGGCATAGTTTGTTTCAGGAAAACCATGCAGGAGAATAACCGGTGCACCTTCACCCTCTTCGACCACAAACTGACGAATACCGTTTGCCGTTACGGTGTAACTTTTCATGCTCGTCACCTCACTTTATTTCAGCAGAGGCACGTTGGCCGCACGCTGATAAGGACCGTAATTGACAGGATTCCAGCTATAGCCCTGCTGCCAGGCGGTGATATGACCGATACCGGGGAAAGGCAGATGCGCTGCGGCCATCCACTCACCGTCTTTTGCCAGCGCGTTAAACTCCTGCGCCCTGGATGAGATGGCTTTTTTCGGATCGACATCAAAGCGAATAGACACTTCAGGGTGCGGGAACTGGACGGCAGGAGCATGAATCAAATCCCCAATGAAGTTGATAGCCGTCCCCTGCGACGCGAAGCGATAAACGGTACTGCCAGGCGTATGCCCGATGGCATATGCCGTCTGGACTTCCGGGATCGGCGAAGCGGGCGGGACGAAGGTTTTAAGGTGCCCGGCGGCTTTATACGCGGACAGCGCATTCCTGGCGATAGCGAAATACTCCCTCGCATTAGCCGGCGCGCTCGCTTCTTTTGCGGGATTAAGCCAGTAGTCGGCCTCCCCCTGCGGTACGTAGACGGTGGCATTGGGGAACAACGCCTTACCCTCTGCATCGCTCAGGCCGCACACGTGGTCAAGATGCAGGTGGGTCAGGAAAATGGTATCAACCTGCTCGGGACGGTACCCTGATGCGTTCATAGTGCTGACCAGCTGGCCGGCCGTTTCCGCCATGCAGTGGCCACCCCCGCTGTCAATCATGACCAGGTGTTTACCGGTATTCACCAGAAAGGCGTTAAAGGCGGTAGGCATGCGTTCGGCATCAATTTTGTGTTGAGCCAGCAGTTCGCGAACCTTGTCGCCTGAGAGCCCGTGTAGTAAGGCAGGCGAAAGATCGTTATAGCCGTCGAACAGCGCCGTCACCTCATATTTCCCGACTGCCAGACGATAATAGCCCGGAACCTGCTGTTTCACCTGCGCCGGGGCATCTGCCCACGATGTGCCTGCCAGGAGCAGGCCGCTGAGCGCCAGAACCGTTTTCAACTTTTTCATCTTCACTCCAGATTGATATTTTTCAGGTTGTGAAGAGACTATGGCAGCGTAACGATAAATAATGTAGATATGTAATTTGATAAGTCAGCATAACGAAAATCGATACAATGAAACTGGAAGACGTTGAAGTGTTTGTCGAAGCCGTCAAGGCGGGTAGCCTGGCGGGCGCCGCGCGTCGGCTCTCTGTGAGCGCCATGGCGGCATCACGGTCTCTTAATAATCTTGAGGCTGAACTGGGGGTCAGGCTGGTGCACCGCACCACGCGTTCCCTCTCACCCACCAGCGATGGGGCCGTTTTTTTGCCCCATGCTCAGGCGTTGCTGGAAGATAAAAATAACGCGCTGGCCGATCTGTTTCCCGAGGGGACGCACCTTTCCGGACGACTGCGCATTACAGCCTCAGCGGGATTTGGCCGTAAGATCGTTGCTCCCATGCTGACCCGGTTCATGCAGCAACATCCCGCCCTGCAGGTCGATTTACTCGCCACCGACGAACAGGTTGATATTGTCGGAAAAGGCATAGACCTGGCGTTACGCATTGCGCCGCTGCGCGATAACCGGCTGGTTGCCTATCGCCTGTTTCACAACCCTCGCGATCTCTGCGCCAGCGCGGCGTATCTTGCCGCGAATGGCTATCCAAAATCGTTTAACGATCTGGCGGCACACAGCTGTCTGACCACGTCAGATACCGTCCACTGGTCATTCGAACAGGGTGAACAGCGCTACAAACAAAAGGTGTCGGGCCGATTCTCCGCGAACTCTATTGAGGCCATTTTCGAAGCCTGCCTGGGAGGGTTGGGGATCGCCAATTTATCCCGCTGGTACGTAGAGCCGGCGTTCAGAGAGGGTAAACTCGTGCGGATCGTCCTGGAGGATGCCCACCCGGAATCGCTGGCCGTTTGGGCGGTTTACCCGACCTCCCGGCTGATCCCGGCAAAAGTACGAAAGTTTGTGGAAGCGCTGGAAGCCGAACTGTTGCTCAATCCGCTAACGCAACCCGCCTGATATTATTTTACCGTCACCAGCCGCGCCGCCACAATCTGGTGTCCGGCCTGAACGTCCGTGTTGTCGATGCGCTGCATGATCCTGTCCGCCAGCGTGTAGCCCATCTCCCGCGCAGGGGTGGTAGCCCAGACGATCGGCAGATCGTCTAGCGCGTTTTCACCGACGTCGGCGAACGCCCCCAGCGCCACCTGATGGCCGAAGAAGGTTTCCACCCCGCCCTCGCCGCTCTGACGCCCGGCGCGGATCAGGCCAAACCAGGCGCCCATGGCAATCACATCGTTGTAGCAAATCACGGCGCTGATCGTCGGGCTGCTTCGCAGCAGCGCGCCTATCGCTTCCGCCGCTTTCTTCTGGCTGGATTCACACTCCACGACCCATTCGCTGTGGAACGGCAGGCCGTATTTAATCAGCGTCGCGCAGTAGCCGCCGACCCGCTCGGCGCGGGTCAGGGACGAGCTTTTCCCGCCCAGCCAGGCGATGCGCTGATGCCCGCGACGAATAAGATGCTCGGTCAGCATTTGTGCGGCCTGCATGTTATCCGGGCGCAGCGTATCGGCCTCGTCCAGGTAGCTGGCGCGCGAAGCAAACACCAGCGGCACGCCTTTTTCGGCGGCGCGCGCGCACAGCTCGCTGCCCACGCCCGACGCTCCGGCGACGATTACCCCGTCAACACCCTGATTCAGCAGCATATCGAGCCGGGAAAGAAGCTGATCGGCCTCGCGACCGCCGTGCAGAAGAAAGACCATCCGCCCCTGCGCTTCAAGCGCTTCGGTTAACCCGGCGGTCAGCTCCGCATAGAAAGGTGACGTCAGGTCGCGAACAATCAGGCCAATCACCCCGCTTTGCCCACCGCGCAGCGCCGACGCCTGACGGTTACGCACAAAACCCAGCTGCTCAACCGCCTCGTTCACCCGCTGACCGGTCGCAGGAGAGATGCGCCCTTTTCCGCTTAGCACCAGAGAAACGGTGCTGACGGAAACGCCCGCCGCCAGCGCGACATCGTTGATGGTGATTTTTTTCGCTACAGCCATGTGTTGGCGTGACTCCCTGAAATGAGATCGGTAAAACGTTTTATCAATACGTTATCTTTATACTACCAGTCAAAGCCTGAGAATGTGATTTAGCGCGCACTAAACTTTGATAAAACGTTTTATCTTCTCGCAGCATTGAAGCAGGCAAACTGATTTTAACAATAAAGGAGTCGTTTTATGACGGCGAAAGCAGCACAAAAAATATCGCTGTGGGAATTTTTCCAGCAACTGGGTAAAACCTTTATGCTGCCCGTGGCACTCCTCTCGTTCTGCGGGATCATGCTCGGGATCGGCAGCTCGCTGAGCAGTAAAGACGTCATCACGCTGATCCCGTTCCTCGGTACCCCGGTGCTGCAGGCGATCTTCATCTGGATGAGTAAAGTCGGCTCCTTTGCGTTTAGCTTCCTGCCCGTGATGTTCTGTATCGCTATCCCGCTGGGCCTGGCGCGCGAGAACAAAGGCGTCGCGGCGTTTGCCGGGTTTGTGGGCTACGCGGTGATGAACCTCGCGGTTAACTTCTGGCTGACCGCGAAAGGCATTCTGCCGACCACCGACGCCGCCGTGCTGAAAGCCAACAACATTCAGAGCGTGATCGGTATCCAGTCTATTGATACCGGGATCCTCGGGGCAGTGATCGCGGGTGTAATTATCTGGATGCTGCACGAGCGCTTCCATAATATCCGGCTGCCGGATGCCCTGGCCTTCTTCGGCGGTACCCGCTTCGTGCCGATTATCACCCTGGTGGTGATGGGCCTGTTTGGTCTGATCATTCCGCTGATCTGGCCGGTCTTTGCGATGGGCATCAACGGTATTGGCCGCATCATCAACGGCGCGGGAGATTTCGGTCCGATGATCTTCGGCACCGGCGAGCGTCTGCTCCTGCCGTTTGGCCTGCAGCATATCCTGGTGGCCCTGATTCGCTTCACCGAAGCGGGCGGCACCATGGAGGTGTGCGGTCACGACGTGAGCGGCGCGCTGACCATCTTCCAGGCGCAGCTGAGCTGTCCGACCACCCACGGCTTTTCGGAAAGCGCCACTCGCTTCCTGTCCCAGGGTAAAATGCCTGCTTTCCTCGGCGGCCTGCCGGGTGCCGCGCTGGCGATGTACCACTGCGCGCGCCCGGAAAACCGTCATAAAATTAAAGGCCTGCTCATTTCCGGCGTGATCGCCTGCGTCGTGGGCGGTACCACCGAGCCAATCGAATTCCTGTTCCTGTTCGTCGCACCGGTGCTGTACCTTATCCACGCGGTGCTGACCGGTCTGGGCTTTACCGTGATGGCGGTGCTGGGCGTTACCATCGGCAACACCGACGGCAACGTGATCGACTTCGTGGTGTTCGGGATCCTGCACGGCCTGTCCACCAAGTGGTACCTGGTGCCGGTCGTGGCGGCTATCTGGTTTGCGGTTTACTACGGCATCTTCCGCTTCGCCATCACCCGTTTTAACCTGAAAACGCCTGGCCGCGATACCGATACGGCGAGCAGCGTTGAACAGGCGGTTGCCGGAACCGTGGGAAAATCCGGCTACAACACACCGGCCATTCTGGCGGCGCTGGGCGGCGCGGATAACATCACCTCGCTTGATAACTGCATCACCCGCCTGCGTCTGTCGGTGGCGGATATGTCAAAAGTGGATACCAACGCCCTGAAAGCCAACCGGGCCATCGGCGTGGTACAGTTAAATCAGCACAATTTGCAGGTGGTTATCGGCCCACAGGTCCAGTCTGTGAAGGATGAGCTGGCCACCCTGATGCGAACAGTAGAAGCCTGATGCCTCAGCCCCCCTCTCATGAGGGGGTTTTACTTTAAGGACTCACGTCATGTTTGATTTTTCTACCGTCGTGGATCGACACGGCACCTGGTGTACGCAGTGGGACTACGTCGCCGACCGCTTTGGCGCGGCCGATCTGCTGCCCTTCACCATCTCGGATATGGATTTCGCCACCGCGCCATGCATTACCGACGCGCTGCATCAGCGCATTAATCACGGCGTGCTGGGCTACAGCCGCTGGAAGAACGATGAATTTCTCGCCGCCGTCGCGCACTGGTTCCAGCAGCGCTTTAACAGCGCGATTGATACGGAAACCGTCGTTTATGGTCCTTCCGTTATCTACATGGTGTCAGAGCTGATTCGTCTCTGGTCACACCCCGGCGACGGCGTAGTGGTTCACACCCCGGCATACGACGCGTTTTACAAAGCTATTGAAGGGAATGCGCGTCATGTAGTGCCCGTGGAGATGGAAAAGCATGCCGCAGGCTGGCAGGGGAATATGGCTGCGCTGGAAGCGGCCCTGGCAAAACCTGAAAACAAAATTTTGCTGCTGTGCAGCCCGCAAAACCCAACCGGCAAGGTCTGGACGCGGGACGAGCTGACGCAGATGGCTGAACTGTGCGCTCGCTATGACGTGGCGGTTATCAGCGATGAAATTCATATGGATATGGTGTGGGGAGAGCATCGTCACACGCCTTGGAGCTCGGTGGCGCGCGGCAAATGGGCGCTTCTCACCTCCGGCTCTAAAAGCTTCAATATTCCGGCGCTGACGGGCGCTTACGGCCTGATCGGCGATGAAGCGAGCCGTAACGGTTATCTCAGCGCGCTAAAAGGCCGGGACGGCCTCTCTTCCCCTTCCGTGCTGGCAGTGACGGCACATATCGCCGCCTATCAGCAGGGAGCGCCGTGGCTGGATGCCCTGCGGGGCTATCTGGAAGAGAATCTGTTGTATATCGCGCAGGAAGTAAACCGCGCCTTTCCGAAACTGAACTGGCAACCGCCCGAAGCGACCTACCTGGCCTGGATTGACCTGCGCCCGCTGAACATTGACGATCGGGCGCTGCAAAAAGTGCTGATCGAGCAGCAAAAAGTCGCCATCATGCCGGGATATACCTACGGCAAAGAGGGAAACGGCTTTGTTCGCCTGAACGCCGGCTGTCCGCGCAGCAAGCTTGAACAAGGGGTGCTACGCCTCATTGCCGGGATTAACACGCTCCTGTAATCAATTTGCGCAACGGAATATTCCCTTGCGCAAATAGCTTTTTACCCCGTTTTGTTTTTATAATATGGCGCACTTTAACCAGAAAAGAGTGCGACCATGATTGATATACGCCTGCCTTTAACTGATATTCATCGTCACCTTGACGGTAACATTCGTGCCCAAACCATCCTCGATCTTGGCCGCCAGTTCAATTTAACGCTTCCTGCGCAGACGCTTGAGTCGCTGATCCCTCACGTACAGGTGACCTCCAATGAACCGGACCTGGTCAGCTTCCTGAGCAAACTAGACTGGGGCGTAAAGATGCTGGCCTCGCTGGATGCCTGTCGCCGCGTGGCGTTTGAAAACATCGAAGATGCGGCCCGTAACGGCCTGCATTACGTAGAGCTGCGCTTCTCGCCGGGCTATATGGCGATGACCCACAACCTGCCCGTTGCAGGCGTGGTGGAAGCCGTGATTGAAGGCGTACGCGAAGGATGTAAAACCTTCGACGTTCAGGCCCGTCTGATTGGCATTATGAGCCGTACGTTCGGCGAAGCCGCCTGCCTGCAGGAGCTGGAAGCGCTGCTGGCCCATCGCGATGCCATCACCGCCGTCGATCTCGCCGGTGACGAGCTGGGCTTCCCGGGCAGTCTGTTCCTCTCCCACTTCAACCGCGCGCGCGATGCCGGCTGGCACATTACCGTGCATGCGGGTGAAGCGGCTGGCCCGGAAAGCATCTGGCAGGCCATCCGCGAGCTGGGCGCCGAGCGCATCGGTCATGGCGTGAAGGCCGTAGAAGATCGCGCCCTGATGGATTTCCTGGCGGAGCAGCGTATCGGGATTGAGTCGTGCCTGACGTCTAATATTCAGACCAGCACCGTGGCAACGCTGGCGCATCATCCGTTGAAAACGTTCCTTGAACACGGCGTGCTGGCCTCGCTGAACACGGACGACCCTGCGGTTCAGGGCGTGGATATCATCCACGAATACAACATCGCCGCACCGCAGGCGGGTCTGAGCCGCGAGCAGATCCGTCAGGCGCAGATCAACGGGCTGGAGATCGCCTTCCTGACGCCTGAAGAGAAGCAGGCGCTGAAAGATAAAGTGGCTCGCGGTTGAGCATTTGCCGGGTGACGGCTACGCCTTACCCGGCCTACAAAAATATTTAAAATTATGCCAGACAGAGCGTGGCGCGATGTTTGGCAGATTCAATACCCAGCTCAATCAGTTCCATAATCTGAATCGCCTGGCTGGCCGGAACCGGATTTTCGCCCGTGCCGTTCAGCGCATCGCGGATGCCCGCATAATAGGCCGGATAGTTGCCCGGGATCGTCAGCAAGGTCTCCTCAACGAGTTCCTCAGCTTCCACCCGCGTTATCACGCCGTCGCGCATATCATAGCCCCAGTCTTCCTGCGGCAAACGTTCACCGCTTTTCAGCCGGTCCTCCTGCGGATCGAGGCCAAACTTCACGTAGCTCCCGCGCGTACCGTGAATAATGTAGCGGGCCGATTCCGCGGCCGCGACCATCGTGCCGTGCAGCACAATCCGCCGCTGCGGGTAGCTGAGCACCGCGTGGAAGTAATCGGTGGTCTGCGCGCCGGGCCGGAGCTGGGCCAGATCGACCGTCATGCTCACCGGCAGACCAAAAAGATTGACGGCCTGATCCAGCAGATGCGGGGCTAAATCGTACCAGATGCCGCTGCCTGGACCAGCCTGCTCGCGCCAGCGGTCTCGTACCTGCGGACGGAAGCGGTCAAAATGCGATTCAAAAAAGAGGATCTCCCCTAGCGTGCCTTCACTGAGAAGCCTTTTTACCGTCAGAAAGTCGCTGTCCCAGCGGCGGTTATGAAACACCGACAGCAGCCTGCCGAGACTCTTTGCCAGCGCATCCAGCTCGCGAGCCTGAGACAGCGTGACGGTAAAGGGCTTATCGACCACCACGTGTTTACCGGCCTCCAGCGCGGCCTTTGCCAGCGGAAAGTGGGTGTCGTTCGGGGTGGGGATAACGATTAAATCGATATTCGGATCGTTGAAAAGGTGTTTTGGCTCAGAGACAACCGGCACGGAAGGCCAGTCGGCATGGACTTTAGCGGCATCGCTGCTGGATACCGCAGCCAGGGTCATCCCCGGCGTTCCGGCTATCAGAGGCGCATGAAACGTTTTGCTTGCATACCCGTAGCCGATAAGCCCAACGCGGATATTATCACTCATAGTGCCATCCTCTTTTATGACGTTCTTATTTCACACTGACTAGCCTGGCATTACCACAGATTAATAATGTGCCATATGAGTTAAAATAGCAGGTTGTACGGGTTGTTTTTGTTACATAGTATTAACCCACTGATTTTGTTTAAGGGAACCGTTCCCAAAGCGCTTGCCGTCGAGGAAACGTCGCTGTAACATTTGCGACCTGTATTTATGGATAAAGTACAACTACGAATCATGACGTCAATTATTAATCGAATCATTGAATTAGCGGGATGGATTGTCCTTGGGGTTTCGGTCATTTTGCTGGGCGTTGCCAGCCATATCGATAACTACCAGCCGCCGGAGCCTGTCACAGTCGCCCAACCTAAGTAACCGGTTACTGCAATAAAGAGTGACATAATATGTCAGTTACTTATTGCCAGCCCTGGTGAACACGGTTAACCTTCTCTTCCAGGCATCGTCTGATGCCTGAATTTCAGCAAAGAAAACTCCTAATTTCGTCGCGTTACCTGAGTGGGCTGTTTACGTCTTTATTAATCCGTTTATTATTCGAACGAATTACCTTAACTGGTATTACTCACTTTTATATGGAAACTTATTAATATGACAGTTCAGGACTATTTATTAAAATTTCGCAAGATCAATTCGCTTGAGAGCCTGGAAAAACTGTTTGACCATCTGAACTACACCCTGTCGGATAATCAGGACATCATTAATATGTATCGCGCCGCTGACCATCGCCGTGCGGAACTGGTTTCCGGAGGTCGTTTGTTCAACGTGGGTGAAGTGCCTAAGTCCGTATGGCGTTACGTTTTATAAGAAAGTAGCCATCCGCGCGAAATGTTATATACTCTCCGCCCTGCAAACTGGCTGTACAACATTTCGCGCAGATTATGGGAGAGTTCATGACCGCAAAGCCTGGAGATCGCATTGGAGGCTGGTTAATCGCCCCACTGGCATGGCTGCTGGTTGCCTTATTAAGCGCATCGCTTGCGCTGCTGCTGTATACCACCGCACTGATTACCCCTCACGCCATCCAGACACTGATGTCGCAAAGCGTGCTGAATATTGCGATGTGGTTTGTGTCGTTCATTTTCGCAATTGGAATGTGGTACTACACCCTGTGGTTGACCATCGCTTTCTTTAAGCGCCGCAAAAGTGTACCTAAACACTACATTATCTGGCTGCTGATTTCGGTTCTGCTGGCGGTGAAAGCCTTTGCTTTTTCGCCCGTATCAGACGCTCTGGCCGTTCGTCAGCTGCTTTTCCCGTTACTGGCCGCCGCGCTGCTGGTCCCCTATTTCAAGCGTTCGACGCGGGTGAAAAACACCTTCGTGAACCCGTAATAACCTTACAGATAACCTGTTGTCGCCTGCGTGAGTTTGTCCGATAATAGGCGGCTTTTTTATTTCAGGCTAAATAATGACCGATTACTTACTGCTCTTTGTCGGCACCGTGCTGGTTAACAACTTCGTTCTGGTGAAGTTCCTTGGCCTGTGCCCGTTTATGGGCGTGTCCAAAAAGCTGGAAACGGCGATGGGCATGGGGCTGGCGACAACCTTCGTCATGACGATGGCGTCCATCTGCGCGTGGTTGATTGATACCTGGATCCTCATCCCGCTGGGGTTAATCTATCTTCGTACGCTGGCTTTTATTCTGGTCATTGCGGTTGTTGTGCAATTTACTGAAATGGTGGTGCGTAAAACCAGCCCGGCCCTCTATCGCCTGCTGGGTATCTTCCTGCCGCTGATCACCACCAACTGCGCCGTTCTCGGCGTTGCGCTGCTGAACATCAACCTTGGCCATAACTTCATGCAGTCGGCGCTGTACGGTTTTTCCGCCGCCGTCGGTTTCTCATTTGTTATGGTCCTGTTCGCGTCGATTCGCGAGCGTCTGGCGGCAGCGGATATCCCTGCGCCCTTCCGCGGTAACGCGATTGCGCTGGTGACCGCGGGTTTAATGTCTCTGGCCTTTATGGGCTTTAGTGGTCTGGTGAAGTTGTAATGAATGCTATCTGGATTGCCATCGCCTCTATCAGCGTCCTGGGGTTGGTGTTTGGCCTTATCCTGGGTTACGCCTCCCGCCGCTTCGCGGTAGAGGACGATCCCGTTGTTGAAAAAATTGATGAGCTTTTGCCGCAAAGCCAGTGCGGGCAGTGCGGCTACCCGGGCTGCCGTCCCTACGCTGAAGCGGTAGGCATTCAGGGTGAAAAAATTGACCGCTGCGCCCCCGGCGGCGAAGCGGTAATGCTGAAAATTGCAGCCCTGCTTAACGTCGATCCGCAGCCCGTTGATGGCGATGCGGAGGTGCAGGAACCGGTTCGCGCCCTCGCCGTGATCGACGAGGCAAACTGCATCGGCTGTACCAAATGTATTCAGGCCTGCCCGGTTGACGCCATTGTTGGCGCCACCCGCGCCATGCACACCGTCGTGGCGGATCTGTGCACCGGCTGTAACCTCTGCGTGGCCCCCTGCCCGACGCAATGTATTGAGCTGCGCCCGGTTGAAACGACTACCGAAAGCTGGAAGTGGGATCTTCAAACCATTCCGGTTCGCATCATTCCTGTGGAACAACATGCTTAAGTTATTTTCTGCTTTCAGAAAAGAGAAGATTTGGGACTTTGACGGCGGTATTCATCCGCCAGAGATGAAAACCCAGTCCAACGGCACGCCGCTGCGTCAAATTCCGCTGGCGACGCGTTACGTCATGCCACTCAAGCAGCATATTGGCGCTGAGGGCGAGCTGTGCGTGAAAGAAGGCGATACTGTTCTTCGCGGTCAGCCTCTGACCTTTGGCCGTGGACGCATGCTGCCAGTGCACGCCCCCACCTCCGGTAAAGTGGTGGCGATTGCCCCTCATACGGTGGCTCATCCGTCCGCTCTATCGGAGCTGAGCGTGATCATTGAAGCCGACGGTGAAGACCGCTGGATCGATCGTGACGGCTGGAGCGACTACCGCAGCCAGAGCCGCGAAGCGCTTATCGAACGTATTCATCAGTTCGGCGTCGCCGGGCTGGGCGGCGCGGGCTTCCCGACCGGCGTCAAGCTGCGCGGCGGTGGCGATAACATCCAGACGTTGATTATCAACGCCGCCGAGTGCGAGCCGTATATCACCGCAGACGATCGTCTGATGCAGGATTGCGCCGCTCAGGTGGTGGAAGGCATTCGCATCCTGGCGCACATTCTGAAGCCGCGGGAAGTGCTGATTGGTATCGAAGACAATAAACCGCAGGCCATCTCGATGCTGCGCGCCGTGCTGGCGGGCAGTCACGATATTAGCCTGCGCGTTATCCCGACCAAGTACCCTTCTGGCGGCGCAAAACAGCTGACGCAAATTCTCACCGGCAAGCAGGTGCCGCACGGCGGACGCTCTTCGGATATCGGCGTGCTGATGCAAAACGTCGGCACCGCCTATGCGGTGAAACGCGCGGTGATTGACGGCGAGCCGTTGACCGAGCGCGTGGTGACGCTGACCGGCGAGTCGGTTTCCCGTCCGGGCAACGTCTGGGCGCGTCTGGGTACGCCGGTGCGACATCTGCTGGAACAGGCTGACTTTTGCCCGGCCAGCGACCAGATGGTGATCATGGGTGGCCCGCTGATGGGCTTTACGCTGCCGTGGCTGGACGTTCCGGTAGTGAAAATCACGAACTGTCTGCTCGCTCCTTCCCCCACCGAAATGGGTGAAGAGCAGGAAGAGAAAGGTTGCATCCGCTGCAGCGCCTGTGCCGATGCCTGTCCGGCGGATCTGCTCCCGCAGCAGCTGTACTGGTACAGCAAAGGCCAGCTGCACGACAAGGCAAAATCCCATAACCTGGCCGACTGCATTGAATGCGGCGCCTGCGCCTGGGTCTGCCCAAGCAACATTCCGCTGGTGCAATACTTCCGTCAGGAGAAGGCCGAGATTTATGCCATTTCCATGGAAGAAAAACGCGCCGCGGAAGCCAAGGCACGTTTCGAAGCGCGTCAGGCGCGACTTGAGCGCGAAAAAATCGCCCGTCAGGAACGCCATAAGCAGGCCGCCGTTCAGCCTGCCGGGAAAGATCAGGATGCGATCAACGCCGCACTGGCGCGCGTTCGCGAGAAAAAAGCCGATGCCGCCCAGACGGTGGTGATCCAGGCCGGGGAAAAACCGGATAACAGCGAAGCGATTGCCGCCCGCGAAGCGCGAAAGGCTGCGGCTCGCGCGCGTCAGGCGGAAAAAGCGCAAACGGTTCAGGCAGATACTGAGGTCGACCCGCGTAAAGCGGCCGTTGAAGCGGCGATTGCCCGGGCCAAGGCCCGTAAAGCTGGAGAGCAGCAGGTAGTCGTCGAGCAAGAAGCGGTCGATCCACGCAAAGCCGCCGTTGAAGCGGCGATTGCTCGCGCCAAAGCCCGCAAGGCTGCGCAGCAGGCGCCAGAGGCAGTATCAGAAGCACCACCGGTCGACCCGCGTAAAGCCGCCGTCGAAGCGGCGATTGCCCGCGCCAAAGCCCGTAAGGCTGCGCAGCAGGAAGAGCCGCAGGCCGCCAACGATGACCCGCGCAAGGCCGCCGTCGCCGCCGCCATTGCGCGCGTTCAGGCGAAGAAAGCCGCACAGCAAGCCGTAAACGAGGATTAAATGGTTTTCAGAATCGCAAGTTCCCCTTACACCCACAACCAGCGTCAGACATCACGCATTATGATGCTGGTCTGCCTGGCCGCGCTGCCGGGCATTGCCGTTCAGTGCTGGTTTTTCGGCTGGGGAACCCTGTTCCAGATAGCCCTGGGCTGCGCCAGCGCCGTCGCGGCGGAAGCGCTCGTCCTGAAGCTGCGTAAGATGGCGGTGTCACGTATTCTGGCTGACAACTCAGCGCTGCTGACCGGCCTGCTGCTCGCCATCAGTATTCCGCCGTTTGCCCCGTGGTGGATGGTCATGCTCGGTACCGTGTTTGCCGTGATCATTGCCAAACAGCTGTACGGCGGGCTCGGCCATAACCCGTTTAACCCGGCGATGATTGGCTACGTGGTGCTGCTGATCTCCTTCCCGGTGCAGATGACCAGCTGGCTGCCACCGCACGAGATTGCGGCCACGGTTCCGGGCTTTATGGATGCCCTGCACGTTATCTTTACCGGCCATACGGCGCTCGGCGCTGATATGAACGCCCTGCGCATGGGCGTGGACGGTATCAGCCAGGCGACGCCTCTCGATACCTTTAAAACGTCCCTGCATGCCGGGCACAGCGTTGATCAGATCATGAAATCCGCGATTTACAGCGGCATGCTGGCGGGTGCGGGCTGGCAGTGGGTCAACCTGGCGTATCTGCTGGGCGGCCTGTTCCTGCTGCAGCAGAAAGCCATTCGCTGGCATATTCCGGTCAGCTTCCTCGTGACGCTGGCGGTTTGCGCCACGCTGGGATGGGTATTCTCTCCTGAATCACTCGCCAGCCCGCAGATGCATTTGCTCTCCGGTGCGACCATGCTGGGCGCCTTCTTTATCCTGACGGACCCGGTTACAGCGTCAACGACTAACCGCGGCCGCCTGATCTTCGGTGCGCTGGCAGGCCTGCTGGTATGGCTCATCCGCAGCTTTGGCGGTTACCCGGACGGCGTCGCGTTTGCCGTCCTGCTCGCCAACATTACCGTTCCGCTCATCGACTATTACACGCGTCCGCGCGTGTACGGCCATCGCTAAGGGTTTCGCCATGTTAAAAACGATGCAAAAACACGGCGTCACGCTGGCTGTCTTCGCCGCGGTCCTGACCGGGCTGACGGCCCTGGTTAACTCGTTAACCAAAACGACCATCGAAGAGCAGGCTTCAAAGCAGCAAAAGGCGCTGTTCGATCAGGTGATCCCATCAGATTTCTACGATAATGACCTGCAAAAGAGCTGCTTTGTGGTAGACGCGCCGCAGCTTGGGAAAGGCTCTCACCGCCTCTTTATTGCCCGCAAAGGGGATAAACCGGTAGGCGCGGTGATGGAAGCGACGGCGCCCGACGGCTATTCCGGCGCCATTCAACTGCTCGTCGGCAGCGATTTCTCCGGCACAATACTGGGTACCCGCGTGACGCAGCATCATGAAACGCCGGGCCTGGGCGATAAAATTGAAACCCGTCTGAGCGACTGGATTTTGCACTTCGCCGGTAAAGTTATCCATGGCGAAGGGGATACCGCGTTTGCGGTGAAGAAAGATGGCGGCGAGTTCGACCAGTTCACCGGCGCGACCATCACGCCGCGCGCCGTGGTGAACGCCGTAAAACGAGCCGGGCTGTATGCCGAAACGCTGCCCGCGCAAATCAACAATCTTCCGGCCTGTGGGGAGTAATCATGAGCCAGGTTAAAGAGGTTATTGTCCAGGGGTTGTGGAAGAACAACTCCGCGCTGGTCCAGCTTCTGGGGATGTGCCCACTGCTGGCGGTAACGTCCACCGCCACCAACGCGCTCGGTCTGGGTCTGGCAACCACGCTGGTGCTGACCCTGACCAACCTCTCCATCTCCGCCCTGCGCCGCTGGACGCCGTCGGAAATTCGTATTCCGATTTACGTCATGATCATTGCGTCTGTTGTTAGCGTCGTACAAATGCTCATCAACGCTTACGCATTCGGCCTGTACCAGTCGCTTGGGATCTTTATTCCCCTTATCGTCACCAACTGTATCGTCGTTGGCCGTGCGGAAGCGTTCGCGGTGAAAAACAGCCCCGCCATGTCGGCGCTGGATGGTTTTTCCATTGGAATGGGTGCCACCTGCGCCATGTTCGTGCTGGGCTCGCTGCGCGAGATCCTCGGTAACGGTACGCTGTTTGACGGCGCAGATGCGCTGCTGGGCGGCTGGGCCAAAGCGTTGCGCGTTGAAGTGTTCCACACCGATACGCCATTCCTGCTGGCAATGCTGCCCCCTGGCGCGTTTATTGGCCTTGGCATGATGCTGGCGATAAAATACCTGATTGATGAGAAACGTAAGCGCCGCGCGGCTGAGCGTAGCGTTCTGGAAGGGACACCCGAGAAGGCTTCATGAATAAAGAAAAGCGCATTGCGATCCTGACCCGTCTGCGGGACGAGAACCCGCATCCGACGACGGAGCTGAACTTTACCTCCCCGTTTGAGCTGCTGATCGCGGTGTTGCTCTCTGCGCAGGCGACCGATGTGAGCGTCAATAAAGCCACTGCCCTGCTCTATCCGGTTGCCAATACGCCAAAAGCCATGCTGGAGCTGGGCGTGGAAGGCGTGAAGTCCTATATCAAAACCATCGGCCTGTTTAACAGCAAAGCCGAGAACGTCATTAAGACCTGCCGGATCCTGCTGGAACAGCACCGAGGCGAAGTACCGGAAGATCGCGCCGCGCTGGAAGCCTTGCCGGGCGTGGGGCGTAAGACCGCGAACGTGGTGCTCAACACCGCGTTTGGCTGGCCGACCATCGCCGTGGATACGCATATTTTCCGCGTCTCTAACCGGACTAACTTCGCGCCGGGGAAAAATGTTGAGCAGGTCGAAGAGAAGCTGTTAAAGGTGGTTCCGGCCGAATTTAAGGTTGATTGCCATCACTGGCTGATTCTGCACGGCCGCTATACCTGTATTGCCCGTAAGCCTCGCTGCGGCTCCTGCATTATTGAAGATCTCTGCGAATACAAAGAAAAAGTGTATCCCTGATCGTCACAATCCCTTAATAAAAGAAGGGCTACCAGACACCCTTCTTTTGGCCGTTATTTGTCCGTCTTTCATTCCCCCTGACCTGTCACTTGTTCGGTTATTTAACGCTCAAACAGGTTAATACTTTTTTCATAGCCAAAAATTTCTATACATCTGTGATCGCGATCACCCTGATAACTTCATGTTGAATTTTTGTTGTCAAAACCCGCCTAAACCCTTTGTCTGACAAGATACTCTCCTTCCATCACCGAAGATAAGACCAGCTATTTTTCAGAATATGGGCTATATCACTGCGCTAAGCGGCAAATAGCAGAACATATCGCCAAAGGCCGGTTGAAGTGGGTTAGTGCCAGTCGAAAAAACTACCTTTAATCATCGTATGAAATTTAACGCTGAATAACATTTATATGAACCGACGATTATACCACTTCAGATATATGTAACAGATTATTACAAACGTATTGCCAGATTGGGCAGGATAGTGAACATTACCCGCCGTTTCTCCTCCCAATATAACTATAAGGCGTATGGACGACGGCCATCACGCTATGAACACCCCCGTTAATATGGGATGTAAAAAAAGAGGTATATGTGTCTACTGCAAACAATAAACCAACAGATGAAAGCGTAAGTCTTAACGCTTTTAAACAGCCTAAAGCGTTCTATCTCATCTTCTCTATCGAGTTATGGGAGCGTTTTGGTTATTACGGCCTGCAAGGGATCATGGCGGTTTACCTGGTAAAACAGCTGGGTATGTCCGAAGCCGATTCCATCACGCTATTCTCTTCCTTTAGTGCTCTGGTGTACGGTCTGGTCGCAATTGGCGGCTGGCTGGGTGATAAAGTCCTGGGGACTAAACGTGTCATAATGCTGGGCGCCATTGTCCTGGCGATTGGCTATGGTCTGGTTGCATGGTCAGGGCACGATGCCGCTGTCGTGTATATGGGTATGGCGACGATTGCCGTCGGTAACGGTCTGTTCAAAGCAAACCCGTCCTCCCTGCTCTCTACCTGCTACAGCAAAGACGATCCGCGTCTGGACGGTGCATTTACCATGTACTACATGTCCATCAACATCGGTTCGTTCTTCTCGATGCTGGCAACCCCTTGGCTCGCGGCGAAATTCGGCTGGAGCGTGGCGTTTGCACTGAGCTTCGTGGGTATGCTGATCACCGTGGTGAACTTCCTGTTCTGCCGCAGCTGGGTTAAAGACTACGGTTCAAAACCTGACTTCGAGCCTGTTCATATGGGCAAACTGCTGGCCACCATCGCGGGCGTTGTTGTCCTCGCGGCAATTGCCACCTGGCTGCTGCACAACCAGGGTATCGCCCGTGCCGTTCTGGGCGTGGTTGCGCTGGGTATCGTGGTTATCTTTGCGAAAGAAGCGTTCGCCATGCAGGGTGCTGCCCGTCGCAAGATGATTGTGGCGTTCATTCTGATGCTGGAAGCGATTATCTTCTTCGTGCTGTATAGCCAGATGCCAACCTCACTGAACTTCTTCGCCATTCGTAACGTTGAGCACTCAATTCTGGGCATCGCGTTCGAACCGGAACAGTATCAGGCGCTCAACCCGTTCTGGATCATGATTGGTAGCCCGATTCTGGCCGCTATCTATAACAAGATGGGCGACCGTCTGCCAATGCCGCACAAGTTTGCGATCGGTATGGTGCTGTGCTCCGGCGCGTTCCTGGTGCTGCCGCTGGGTACCAAATTTGCCACCGACGCGGGTATCGTGTCCGTTAACTGGCTGATCCTGAGCTACGCGCTACAGTCTATCGGTGAGTTGATGATCTCCGGTCTGGGTCTGGCGATGGTTGCACAGCTGGTTCCTCAGCGTCTGATGGGCTTCATTATGGGTAGCTGGTTCCTGACCACTGCCGGTGCGGCAATCATTGCGGGTAAAATTGCGAACCTGATGGCTGTGCCTGAAAACGTCACTGACCCACTGGTCTCCCTGAACGTCTACGGCACCGTGTTCATGCAGATTGGTATCGCTACTGCGGTTATTGCAGTTCTGATGCTGCTGACCGCGCCGAAACTGAATCGTATGACTCAGGACGACGACAAGACGGCTGAAGCGACCAAAACCGCTACCGCGTAAGATTATTGAGAAACGACGAGCCGCTAATGCATATTAGCGGCTTTTTTTTTGTCCGTTGGCGCACTAACATAGCTGAAACCTCAGCAAAAAGGAGTTACCGATGAAACTGTTCTACAAACCGGGCGCGTGCTCTCTTGCTTCCCATATCACCCTGCGCGAGAGCGGCAAAGATTTCACGCTGGATGGCGTTGATCTGATGAAAAAGCGTCTGGAAAATGGCGATGATTTTCTTGCCATTAACCCCAAGGGACAAGTTCCGGCTCTCCTGCTGGATGACGGTACTCTGCTGACCGAAGGCGTCGCGATAATGCAGTTCCTGGCCGATAGCGTACCCGATCGTCAGCTGCTGGCACCGGTCAGTACCATTTCTCGCTATAAGACGCTGGAATGGCTGAACTACATTGCGACCGAACTGCACAAAGGCTTTACTCCCCTGTTCCGCCCGGATACCCCAGAAGAGTTCAAGCCGACCCTGCGTGCGCTTCTTGAGAAAAAGCTGCAGTACGTTAACGAATCGCTGAAAGACGAACAGTGGATTTGTGGTTCGCGCTTCACGATTGCCGATGCTTATCTGTTTACCGTGCTGCGCTGGGCGCGCGCGGTTAAGCTGAACCTGGAAGGGTTAGACCATATTGCATCGTATATGAAACGCGTGGCAGAGCGTCCTGCAGTGGCTGCGGCGCTGAAAGCGGAAGGGTTGAACTAACCGAGCGGCCTGTGTTGCCGGGTGGCGCCAACGCTTACCCGGCCTACACGTTTTGGCCGGCTATAACCGGGTTGCGCTGAAATAGTGCTCCGGCTTCGCGATACGATCCTGTGCCGCAACCACCTGCAGTTCATATTCCTGCATCTCTTTCGTCGCAATCATGATTTCGTACACCGCCGCGGTAACGTGCTCCAGCGCGTCGCGTATCGTCGCCCCTTGCAGTAATTTCACCAGCAGCAGACCGCTGGTGACATCCCCGACCCCAACCGGCTGGCGCAGGCCGAAATCAACCAGCGGGCGGCTGATATGCCAGGCGTCATCTTTCGTCACCAGAAGCATCTCAAAACGGTCCTGACTCAGCCCTGCGCGCGCAAGGTGTTTTACCAGCACAACTTCCGGCCCCTGAGCGATCAGCTCACGAGACGCGCTTACCGCCTCTTCAACGCTATTAACCGGATGCTCGCAGAGAATTTCGAGTTCGACCAGGTTTGGCGCAATGATATCGCTGGCGGGCAGCGCGTGGCGGACGTGAAACTCTGCAACGCCAGGCGCCACGATGCAGCCTTTCTCCGGGTGGCCCATAACGGGGTCGCAGAAGTATTTTGCCGCCGGGTTGGCGGCTTTCACCTGGCGCACGATACCGAGGATATGCTCCCCCTGCTCCGCTGAGCCGAGGTAACCGCTCAGCACGGCGTCACAGCGTTTGAGCTGGTCGATTTCGGCAATACCCTGCACAACCTCAGTGAGATGCGAAGGGGGCATCACGCAGCCGGTCCATTTGCCGTATTGCGTGTGGTTAGAGAACTGTACGGTATTAAGGGGCCAGACGTTGACGCCGAGGCGACGCATCGGGAATTCCGCGGCGCTATTGCCAGCGTGTCCAAAAACAACGTGGGACTGAATGGCGAGGATGTTCTTCATTTTTTTCTTACCAAACCCTGAAAAAACAAAAGGGGCGTGGTTTCCCACGCCCCTGAAGACTGTTAATTACTTCCAGCAGACAAGGCAGTAATTTTTCTTGCCGCGACGCAGCAGCGTGTAGCGACCATACAGACGATCGCCGTCAACGAAGGTGTATTCCGGGTCGGCCTGCTTCTCACCGTTGATGGTGATAGCGTTAGACGCGATGGTTTTACGCGCCTGACCGCGGGAAGGCTGGAGCTCGGAGTCCACCAGCGCCTGCATCAGGTCAGCCCCTTTTTCCATCTCAACCATCGGCACACCGTCCTGCGCCAGCTGTTCGAAGTCCGCTTCGCTCAAATCGCTCAGGGTACCGTTGAACAGGCTTGCGGTAATGCGTTTTGCCGCGGCCAGACCTTCTTCACCGTGAACCAGTTTAGTCACTTCGTCCGCCAGCACGTACTGAGCGCGCGGTGCTTTACCGCTGTTCTTGTCTTCTTCTTCCAGCGCGTTGATCTCTTCAATGTCCATAAAGGTGAAGAACTTCAGGAAGCGGTAAACATCGGCATCCGCCGTGTTGATCCAGAACTGGTAGAACTTGTACGGGCTGGTTTTCTTCGGATCGAGCCACACCGCGCCGCCTTCGGTTTTACCGAATTTGGTGCCGTCGGCTTTGGTGATCAGCGGAACGGTCAGACCAAAGACCTGGTTCTGGTGCAGACGACGGGTCAGGTCGATACCGGAGGTGATGTTACCCCACTGATCGGAACCGCCAATCTGCAGGGAAACGCCGTGCAGCTTGTTCAGGCAGGCAAAGTCATAACCCTGCAGCAGGTTGTAGGAGAACTCGGTAAAGGAGATACCCTGGTCGTCACGGTTCAGACGCTGCTTCACCGCCTCTTTGTTAATCATCTGGTTAACAGAGAAGTGCTTGCCGATGTCGCGCAGGAAGGTCAGCACGTTCATGCTGCCAAACCAGTCGTAGTTGTTCGCGGCAATGGCAGAGTTATCACCACAGTTGAAGTCGAGGAACGGTGCAACCTGTTTGCGGATCTTATCTACCCACTCCTGCACGGTATCTTCGGTATTCAGTTTACGCTCAGCGGCTTTAAAGCTTGGGTCACCAATCAGGCCGGTCGCGCCACCCACCAGGGCAACAGGCTTATGGCCCGCCATCTGGAAGCGTTTCAGGCATAACAATGGAACAAGATGCCCCAAATGCAAGCTGTCAGCGGTGGGATCGAAGCCGCAATAGAGCGCGATCGGGCCTTGCGCCAGTCGCTCTGCTAACGCTTCCTCGTCCGTCACCTGGGCCACGAGGCCCCGCTCTTGCAATTGTTTAATCAAGTTACTGCTTGCCATCAAATTCTCCATGTATAAACGACTGCACCTTTGCCGGTACACGACTTTTCGCCTGATGCGAAAGGAACATAGAATAAAGCGCAAGCGCGGTGTGCGCTAGCGCTTAAATCAACAAATTTCGGGGATTATGGTGCCAGTCTGTCGATTTTCCAGCCGCCATTCTCGCGCTGGTATAAAAAGCGGTCGTGCAGGCGATGTTCGCCCCCCTGCCAGAACTCTATTTGCTCAATCGGGATGCGGAACCCGCCCCAGAAACTTGGCAGAGGAATTTCCCCCTGCTGGAACTTCTGTTTCAGCTCCAGGAATTTACTTTCCAGCACGCCGCGGGCAGAAATTCGGCTGGACTGTTTTGATACCCAGGCGCCAATCTGGCTGTCGCGCGGGCGGCTGTGGAAATACTTCACCACTTCCAGCGTCGAGAGACGTTCCGCTTTGCCGGTGACCATTACCTGACGTTCCAGCATGTGCCAGGGGAACAGCAGGCTAATACGCGGATTGTTTTCTAAATGGTGCGCCTTGCGGCTGCCGAGGTTGGTATAGAACACCAGCCCTTTCTCGTCATAATGCTTGAGCAATACGATGCGCTGATACGGTTGACCGTTTTCATCCACCGTTGCGACGACCATGGCCGTGGGGTCGGCGAGTTTCGCTTCGCAGGCCTGTTTCAGCCAGCGTTCAAAAAGCACGAGGGGTTCAGCGGGAAGATCCTGGCGACGCAGGCCGCCTTTAGTGTATTCACGGCGCAGATGCGCAATTTGCTGCAGTTCGTCGTTATCTGACATGGCGTTAGCTGACATTGAGAGTGGGTGGCGCTATTGTGCGCCGCCCCTGTAAAAATCTCAACGCTTCGGATTTTCGAGCTGGCAATTGTTCAGCACAATGCGGTCGCGTTTGTAGACCGTGGCGCTGTCGCCTTTCGACCAGAAGACGTAGATACCGTCGGAATAACGTGCGCCGGAGGCTGACATCCCCTGCTTCAGCGTCAGCAATTTATTGTCATAAACAAAACTGGCTTCCTGGCGTGGATTGTTCAGCTTTACGGTCAGCGGTTTTTCATCGCAGCGATACTCCAGCGTATCGGTCTGCATGCGCTCAAGGAGCTGGTTGTAGACGCTGCATCCTGACAGCAACAAAGGAGCGGCAATAAGAAGAAGTTTTTTCATGGGCGTATTCCGAAGACTTTCCTGGTCCTGGAGGGCATGGCTGCCCTCCTGTTTCGTTCCATTCTAACGATGACGCGCCGCGCTGAATTTCAGTTAACTCTGATTATGACGAGGATTTGCCGGGAAAATCGCCCCGAGGACGCTCGCCTCACGCGCGCCGGTTACCGACGGCAAGTTGCCCGGCAGCCCGGCAATGGTGCGCCAGGCGAGCCAGGCGAAGGCCAGCGCCTCCATATCATCACCGCTGATGCCGGCCTCATCGGTCGTGGTCACTTCAGTACCCGGCAGTAGCCCCGCAAGACGCGCCATCACCAGCGGATTGCGGCTTCCTCCGCCGCACACCAGCAGGCGTTCACATCCGCCGCTGAGCAGAACCTGTTCGGAGATCGACACGGCCGTCAGCTCGGCAAGCGTCGCCTGGATATCCCGCGGTGCGAGCGCCGGGAATGGCGCCAGCTGACGCTCAAGCCAGCCCAGGTTGAAGTATTCACGCCCCGTGCTCTTAGGGGCCGGCAAGGCAAAATAAGGATCGCTCAGCATCGACTGCAGCAGCGGAATAATCACTTTCCCCCCGCTCGCCCACTCCGCGTTTTTATCATACGGTTGTCCGCACTGCCGCCAGATCCAGGCATCCATTAACATATTGCCCGGGCCGGTATCATAGCCGCGTACGGGCTGCCCCGGGATGAGCATCGACAGGTTGGCAATCCCACCAATGTTGAGCACCATACGCCGTTCTGAAGGGTGCGCCAGTAACGCCTGATGGAACGCGGGTACCAGCGGCGCGCCCTGCCCGCCAAGGGCGATATCGCGACGACGGAAATCGCCAACCACCGTCACGCCCGTCTTCGCCACAATCTGGTTGTTATCGCCGATTTGCAGAGTATGCGGGGCCTCTCCGATGGGCTCATGCCAGACCGTTTGTCCGTGACATCCGATAGCGACCACATCCTGCGGGCGAAGATGTTCTTTTTGCATCAAAGCCTGCACCGCATCCGCAAACAGCGCCCCCAGGCGAACATCAAGTTGTCCAAGCTGGGAAAGGGTCAGCGGCTGCCCCTGACAGATACTCAGAATATCCTCTTTCAGTGAAATGGGGATTGGCCAGGTCAGGCTTGCCTGCTGCGCCACCATGTTTTCGTCAATGGCGGCCAGAACGACATCTACCCCATCCAGACTGGTACCTGACATCACACCAATGTAGCGACCCGATTTCATGCGCTTTCCTTACGTTGCGTGGGCTAAGGATATCCACTCAACCATAAACGGCGCAGCTTTGCCATCCGGCGATAATATTTTTTAACAATGTCAGACGGGTAACACGGGCGGATCCTGTTTATGTCTCGTTAAGTCAAATTCAAGTACAATTTTCTTATTGTTAGTGCAAAGATATGAACTATGGCCCCTTATGCCATATAATTTAGCCATAACGGATGCCCCCAATCGGGCGTTTTTGGTGAACAGGAGATTCAAATGATTTTACGTGTACTGGGCGTTTCGCTGATTGGTTTAACTCTGGCTGGCTGTGTGAATGACAGTTCACTTTCTGGCGACGTTTACAGCGCGTCTGAAGCAAAACAGGTTCAGAACGTGACTTACGGCACCGTTGTTAACGCTCGTCCTGTACAAATTCAGGGCGGTGATGAAAACAACGTGATGGGTGCAATCGGCGGTGCCGTTCTGGGTGGTTTCCTGGGTAATACCGTCGGCGGTGGTACAGGCCGTTCTCTGGCGACCGCAGCAGGCGCTGTTGCCGGTGGTGTAGCAGGCCAGGGCGTTCAGGGTGCGATGAACAAAACCCAGGGTGTAGAGCTGGAAATCCGTAAAGATGATGGCAGCACCATCATGGTTGTTCAGAAACAAGGCAGCACTCGCTTCTCTGCAGGCCAGCGCGTTGTGCTGGCAAGCAACGGTAGTCAGGTGACCGTTTCTCCACGTTAATTAAAAATGGATGTGGCCATCGTGCCACATCCATTTACAATATATATCACTCCCACAAATATATTTACAAAATATATTCACCACGCCTATTATTTACCACGGCATATATTGTTTCTGCGCAAAGTATTTAGCGCGCTAATTAATTAAACTCTTCGCATCTCTTTATTCATTATAAATTTGTAAAAATCTATGCTTGCGAATTGTCTCTCCCAAAAGAGCCGTTATATCGCGTTCTGTCTCGGTTGCCTTTTTGTAATCGGGATATTACACGCGCTGTTTTTAAAACTCGTTGAATGGGTTCCGTCCTTTTCACCGCTTTTATTCCCTACGCTCACTATTTTTCTTCTCGTGTTTCACCTGTTTATTGCCTGTTTTATGACAATGAAATACTGGTGTGACAAAAGACGGTTGTATCTGCTTGCAATCGCCTTTGCCTTTGCCGGGTCGGCATCGCTGATGGTCGGAACGCTGTCCAGCTTTCCCGCCTGGCTGGATCTCTATCAGTTCAATGTGGTGAACTACAATGATGCGATGATCTTCTATATGTTCCGCCATCTCCTAATCGCGGTGCTTTTTATCGTTTCGGCAATACTCTTTACCACGCGCAATTGTCCCCTTTCACGGCTGGCGCATATCGCTATTGTCAGCGCCGAGTTTCTCTTTACCGCCTTTGTCGTCGGGGTGGCCTGGATGTATTCCAGTCATTCTTCCTTTTTATCCATCGATCTTGTGGATAATGAAACTCGTGAGTTTATGGTTCTCTGGAGCCACTTTATTAATATTGCATTGGTTGCACTCTGGGTGGTCACATTAGCCACGCTGATGTTTATTACGCGTATACGCAATTTATTCTGGGTGGGCGGTAATTTTCTGTGCGTCTGCTATATCGTCACGCTCTCAATGCTGGTAGCGTGTGGACATGTCGAAGGGATATCCTGGTACCGCGCGCGATTATTTGAAACTGTCGCCACGCTGCTGATCATTTTTGTTCTGCTCTACGATGTTTTCAGGCTGTATCGCGACTCGCACATAAAGTATGAGCAGTCCTATCAGAACTCAATTCGCGACCCGCTCACGCTCCTGTATAACCGCAGTTATTTTTATGAATCATTAAAGCAGGCGCTGGATATCGCCAAACCCAGCCGTCCGGTTTCCGTCATCGTCAGCGATCTCGATCGCTTCAAGCGTATCAACGACACCTACGGGCATCTTCAGGGCGACAAGGTCCTGCAGTTTGTTGCTAATCTGCTGATGGATTCCGTGCGCCCCCAGGACATCGCGGCCCGTATCGGTGGTGAGGAGTTTGTTCTGATGCTGGCCAACACCTCATCAGACGCGGCGTACCAGGTGGCGGAACGAATTCGGTTAAATCTGAGCAGCTTCGATAACGCCAGCAGCGGCGGTCAACTACCGGAGCCGATCACCATCAGCATGGGGGTGTTTACGGCGACGTCAGCCGCAGTAGCCGCAGAAACGTGCGTGGAAAATGCCGACAAAGCGATGTATGAAGCGAAGGAGACCGGCCGTAACCGCGTGGTGGTCTTTAAATAAAAAAAAGGCCTTGCTGCTGCAAGGCCTTGTTGTTTGTCAGTCGCGCGACTGCAGCTCATGGATGTTTTGTTCCAGGCGGCCAATAAGGCTGATGAGCATTTCCAGCTCCGCCGGTGAAACGCCTGACAGGATCTCACCTCGCGTCTTCGTAATCACGGCTTCCATCTCAGTAATGATGGGAGTCGCTTTCTCTGTAAGTTTAATCCGCTTGGCGCGACGATCGCTGGCGCAGGTTTGCCGCGAGATCAACCCCTTCTCTTCCAGCTGGTCAAGCGTGCGCACCAGCGACGGTTGCTCAATCCCTATCGCTTTTGCCAGTTGTATTTGCGACTGATCGGGCGGCAGCTGATGAATGTTGTGCAGCGTGACCCAATGCGTCTGTGTGAGTTCCAGAGGTTTCAGGCGATGGTCAATCAGAGCACGCCAGACGCGTACCAACCTTGCCAGATCAGAACCTAATGGCGATTCCAATTTCATCTCCTTATAATTAGCTTGCTAAGTTATTATACTGATTTTAGAATAGTGTGCAGCATTTGTATTGCCAAAACAAATGCAATACTGCATTCATCGAACTTAAAAGTATGACTTACACTGAATTATGATGCTTCATCATACTAAGACAAGCCAACGCGGCATTCTGTTCACTGCAAAGGATTTCTGCCCGTGACGTTTTTACATCGCTCAGAGGGTTTACCCCTTCAGGACCTGATCTTCGGTGCGTCAGTCTACTTTCCTCCTCTGTTTAAGGCCGTTCTGGTGGGCTTTATCCTCTGGCTCATCGCGCATCGTCTGCTTCGCGACTGGATGTACTCCGGCGAAATCTGGCATCCCATGCTGATGGATCTTTCCCTGTTTGCCCTTTCCGTATGCCTGGGCCTTGCCGTGTTGACTGTGTGGTGAATATGTCCCTGAAAACGCTAAAGTACTTTTCCACCCTGTTTGTCCTTGCCCTCGCGCTGGTTGCGGGCTGGTGGATGTGGAATTTTTATATGCAGTCGCCCTGGACGCGTGACGGCAAAGTTCGTGCTGAACAGGTCAGCATTACCCCTCAGGTGTCGGGAAGTATTACGACGCTGTTGGTTAAGGATAACCAGTTCGTCAAAAAGGGAGACATTTTATTCCGCATCGACGACACCCCGTACCACATTGCGATCCTGAACGCCCAGGCGCAGCTGGCTAAAGCCCAGTCGGATCTGGCAAAGGCCAACAACGAGGCCAACCGCCGCCGCCACCTGTCGCAAAACTACATCTCAGCGGAAGATTTAGACACCGCCAATATCAACGTTAAGGCGATGCAGGCTAACGTCAACGTGGCGGAGGCGACGTTGAAGCAGGCGCAGTGGCAACTGACCCAAACCGTGATTACGGCACCTGTTGATGGATGGGTGACCAACCTCTCGGCCCGCGTGGGGAATTATGCCACCACGGGACAACCGATATTCGCCCTCGTCGACAGCCACTCCTTCTACGTCGTGGGCTATTTCGAAGAGACCAAGCTTCGACATATACGCAAGGGATCGCCTGCCGCCATTACGCTTTACAGCGGCTCGCAGAAGTTACAGGGTCACGTATCCAGCATTGGCCGCGCCATTTACGATCAAAGCGTTGAAACGGATTCAGGGCTGGTGCCGGACATAAAGCCGAACGTCCCCTGGGTGCGTCTGGCTCAGCGCGTTCCGGTTCGCGTGGAGTTTGACCGTTTACCGCAGGACATTACCCTTGTGTCCGGCACCACCTGCACTGTCTCCATCGGCAACCGGTGATGAAGCTGCAGGGTCTCTCCTGGCAAAACACGCCGTGGATGAAAGCGACGCGTCCCCAGTGGCGCTACGCTCTGCGTAACGGCATTGCCATGTGTCTTGCGCTAACTGTGGCTTATTACCTGAACCTGGATGAGCCCTACTGGGCGATGACGTCTGCGGCGGTGGTCAGTTTTCCGACGGTCGGCGGGGTGATCAGTAAAAGTCTTGGCCGCATCGCAGGCAGCCTGCTGGGTGCCACCGCGGCGTTAATTATCGCCGGCCATACGCTGAACGATCCGTGGCTGTTCCTGCTGAGCATGGCCGCATGGCTGGGGTGCTGTACCTGGGCGTGCGCCCATTTTACCAATAACGTCGCCTACGCGTTCCAGCTGGCGGGCTATACCGCCGCCATCATCGCCTTTCCGGTGGTTAACGTGCTCGACACCACCGAGCTGTGGGATATTGCCCAGGCGCGCGTTTGTGAAGTGATTGTCGGGATCCTCAGCGGCGGCTTCATGATGATGATCCTCCCCAGCACATCCGACGGCACCGCGCTCATCACCGCGCTGAAAACCATGCATACCCGGTTACTGGAACACGCGAGCCTACTGTGGCAACCGGATACCAGCGACGATATCCGCCTCGCGCATGAAAAGGTTATCGGACAGATCCTGACGATGAATCTGTTGCGCATTCAGGCGTTCTGGAGCCACTACCGCTTTCGCCGCCAGAACACACTTCTTAACTATCTGCTGCACCAGCAGCTGCGCATGACCAGCGCCATCTCCAGCCTTCGCCGGATGCTGCTCAACTGGCCAACGCCGCCTGAAAACACCCGTGCCGTGATTGAAACGCTGCTCGCGGCCCTTTCGCGCCCGGATGCGGACATTTACACCGTAGCGCGGATTATCGCTCCGCTCGCCCCGGTTGATGAGTACGACTACCGCCATCGCGCCTTCTGGCAGCGCCTGAATTACTTCTGCCGTCTGTACCTGCGCAGCAGCCGCTGGATTACGGCCATCGAAAACGCGACCCCATTGACGGAGTTCAACGTCCCCGGCAGCCCGGCACTCGCGCGCCATATCGACTATCTGGAAGCGCTGTGGAGCGGTTTTCGCACCTTTTGTGCGCTGATGCTGGTGGGGGCGTGGAGTATTACCACGCAGTGGGAGTCCGGTACGGCTGCCCTGACGCTTGCCGCCATCAGCTGCGTGCTTTACTCCGTCGCGGCCTCGCCGTTCAACTCGCTTACGCTCCTGCTGCGCACGCTGGTGCTGCTGTCGCTGTTCAGCTTTGTGGTGAAGTTTGGCCTGATGGTGCAGATAAGCGATCTATGGCAGTTCCTGCTGTTCCTGTTTCCCCTGTTAACCACCATGCAGCTTCTGAAGCTGCAAATGCCTAAGCTGGCGGGCCTCTGGGGACAGCTGATTGTCTTTATGGGCTCGTTTATCTCCGTGACGAATCCACCGGTTTATGATTACGCCGATTTTCTCAATGACAACCTGGCGAAGATCCTTGGCGTGGGGCTGGCGTGGCTGGCTTTCGCGGTGTTACGTCCCGGCTCCGATGCACGCAAGAGCCGCAGGCATATCCGGGAGTTACGCAGAGGGTTTGTCGACCAGCTCAGCCGTAAACCGCATCTGAGCGAAAACGAATATGAATCTCTGGTCTATCATCACGTCAGCCAGCTGAATAACAGCCAGGATGCGCTGTCCCGGCGCTGGCTGCTGCGCTGGGGCGTGGTGCTGTTGAACTGCTCGCACGTGGTCTGGCAGCTTCGCGCGTGGGAAACGCGTTCCGATCCGCTGTCGCAGGTTCGTGATGTTTGCATCTCCCTGCTGCGCAATGTGATGAGCGAGCGCGGTGTCCAGCAGCGGCCGCTCGAAGCCACGCTGAATGAACTGCAGCGGATCTGCGATACGCTGGCACAGCATCATCTGCCCGCAGCCCGTGATTTGGCCTCGATAATCTGGCGCCTGCACTGCTCGCTCTCGCAGCTGGAACAGGCACCGCCACCGGGAACGATTGGGGATCAGATCACGCCGCACGCATAGCGTGCCCCGCCGCCGCCAAGCGGTTTAGGCCGATCGGACATATTGTCGCCGCCGACATGGATCATCAGCGCTTTGCCTTTCACCTCATCCAGCTTTTTCAGTCGCGGCGCGACGACGGGATCTGTGGCTTTACCATCGTTATTCACCACCAGCACTGGCAGATCGCCTAAATGCCCCATTCCATCCGGGCCTTCATGCTTGCCGGAATGCTGCGGATCGAGGTGCCCTCCTGCCGCTTCCGCCGCAGACGGTTTACCTTCTTTTAAAGCTGGCTGACAGCTGCCTTTGGCATGAACATGGAAACCATGTTCGCCGGGAGGGAGGGCTTTGAGGTTGGGGGCAAACTCCAGTCCTTTATCGGTTTCAGTGATTTTCACCGTTCCGATGGACTGACCCACACCCTGTGGGGTGACGAGATTCATTTCAACTTCGTCACTGGCTGCCTGCGCCCCTGCGCAAACAACCAGCGTGACCAGTGCCAGAGCAAAACGCTTCATATGACCTCCGCGGGTTATTTTTTGCCCCTTAAGTGTATACCAGGGGCAAAGATTTCACCGGAAAGTCATCTTCAGGCGGTTTATGGTACGTCGTAACCCAGCGCGGCCTTACGGATGCGGAACCACTGCTGACGGGTCATCTCCAGCTCTTCAGCGGCTAGCGCAGAACGCACGCGTTCTATTTTGCCGGAGCCGATAATAGGCAGAGGTTTTGACGGCAGGCGCAGGATCCATGCGTAAACAACCTGTTCGATGCTCTCCGCGTTCAGTTCGCGGGCGATGGTTTCAAGCTCGTTGCGCAGCGGCTGGAATTCATCATCATTAAACAAGCGTCCGCCCCCCAGGCAGGACCACGCCATCGGGCGAATGCGCAGCTGCTGTAGTTGATCGAGCGTACCGTCCAGCAGCAGCGGCTGGTGTACCGGGGAGATCTCAACCTGGTTGGTGGCCAGAGTAAACGGCAGACGAGACTGAAGCAGCGCAAACTGTGCCGGGGTAAAGTTAGAGACGCCGAAGTGACGTACTTTCCCACTCTGATGCAGGTTCAGGAAGGCTTCCGCCACCTCATCGGCATCCATCAGCGGGTCGGGGCGGTGGATTAACAGCAGGTCGATACGATCGGTCGCCAGATTGACCAGCGACTGCTCGGCGCTCTTGATGATATGCGCGCTGTCGGTGATGTAATGACCGAGGGCGTGTTCAGGTTTTGCCGTGGTGGCAATCCCACACTTCGTGACGATCTCCATGCGATCGCGCAGCGCAGGAACCAGCTTAAGCGCCTCGCCGAACGCGGCCTCGCACTGGTATCCACCGTAAATATCCGCATGATCGACCGTGGTGATGCCTAAATCAAGATGCTCTTCAATAAAGCTCGCCAGCTGGAGGGGGGACATATTCCAGTCCATCAGGCGCCAGTAGCCCATGACAAAACGGGAGAATTCTGGCCCCTGGGGGGCAAGGGTAATTCGCTGAACCATAACATTTTCCTCAAGGACGTAATGTCATGAGTATACGCAATTACCGTGTTAAAAAAGTGAAGGTTGCTGGGGTTCTTCGGTTTCACCCGCTTTGTTTGCGCGTATTTTGCGCAGAAGACGCTGTCGGCAGAGGCGTAACACCTCCTGCTTTTGCGTGTCGCTAAAGTTTTGCCAGTTAAAACGCTCATCGCGGGTACGCATGCACCCGCGGCAATATCCGCGTTCATCGACCTGACAAATACCCCGGCACGGGCTCTGGATGGGGAAAAACTCCAGCTGCTCTGCCACACTCACCTCCCGAAAGCTCCTCTCACCTACAGTGAAGACGTTAATCGCATCACGTGCAAGGCCTATATCACAGATTTATGGCATTAAGGTTTCACTAATCTTCCCTCTCTATACTCGGTCCATCATGACAATAACGGGTTTACCGATCGATGTGGTTAATCAAAAAGTTACAATGTAACGACATTAAATTTACTCTGGGCTGTGCACTCTTTTTTACTCTGCTGAACGGACTGTTTATCCAGCGCAGCTGGGCCATTATCGGCCCAGTCCATCTGCACGACTTCCTCTTTGCCGCCTCCGTACCGCTGGTGCTGTTTTGCGGCTGGGTGATTGTCTTTAGCCTGCTTAACATCCCGTATCTCCGCAAGCCGCTGCTGATTATATTGACGATCGGATGCGCCGCGGCAACCTACTTTATGTACACCTATGGCGCGGTGATCGATCAGAACATGATTGTGAACGTGTTCGAAACCAACTCTCAGGAAGCGACCGCTCTGGTGACCCCACAGATGATTCTGTGGATTGTTATAGCCGGCATCGTTCCCTCCGTGGTGCTGGCGTTGACCCGGATTCGTACCGGAAAATGGTGGTACGCGCTGCTGACGCGCGTTGCCGCGATGCTCGGTGCTCTGCTGGTGATTATCCTGATTGCCGCGCTGTTTTATAAAGATTACGCGTCGCTGTTCCGCAATAACAAAAGCATCGTCAAAATGGTCACCCCGGCGAACTATGTCAGCGCCGTGGTGAAGTACAGCAAAATGCGCTGGTTTGCCGGTGATCAAACGCTGGTGCGCATTGGTGAAGATGCCCATAAAGGGTCACTGATTACCGGTCAACAAAAGAAAACCGTTCTGGTGCTTGTCGTCGGCGAAGCCTCTCGCGCGGCAAACTACTCCCTGAACGGTTACGAACGCGAAACCAACCCGGAGCTGAAAAAGCAGGACGTGATTAACTTCCCGCAGGCCTCCTCGTGTGGTACCGAAACCGCAGTTTCCGTTCCCTGCATGTTCTCCGGTATGACGCGCAGCAAATACGATGCCGACCTGGCTCACCATCGCGAGGGACTGCTCGACGTGCTTAAGCATGCGGGTATCAATTTGCTGTGGCGCGACAACGACGGCGGCTGTAAAGGTGCCTGCGATCGCGTGCCACATACCGACATGACGCAGTGGCAGCTGGATCAGTTCTGCAAAGACAAATCCTGTATTGACGATGTGAACTTCTACCGTCTGGACAACGTGCTGGATGGCGTGAAGCAAGATACAGTGCTGGTTATCCACCTGATGGGGAGCCACGGTCCGGCATACTATCGCCGTTACCCGGACAACTTCCGTAAATTCACCCCAACCTGCGACACCAATGAAATTCAGGATTGCGATCATCAGGCGCTGATCAATACCTATGACAACACTATCCTCTATACCGACAGCATGGTCAGCAAAACCATTGATGCGCTGAAAGCGCGCCAGTCGAGCATGAACACCGCGCTGATTTATCTCTCAGATCACGGTGAATCGCTGGGCGAAAGCGGTATTTATCTGCACGGTACGCCGTATATGCTGGCGCCGGAGCAGCAAACGCATATTCCGTTTATGTTCTGGCTGTCACCGGATTACGCGAAAAACTTTGGCATCAACGAACAGTGTTTGCGTGACCATGCAGCAAAAAATGCGGTTTCCCAGGACAATTTATTCTCAACCGTATTGGGTATGATGGACGTGAAATCAACGGTTTATCAACCGCAGCTGGATATACTGAGCGCATGTCGTCAGTAAACTCGCTTGCATTAGACCGAACGGTCTATTAGAGTGCGGCCATGAGCAGAAATACTGAACACGATACCCGCGAACATTTACTGGCAACCGGCGAGCAGCTTTGCATGCATCGCGGGTTTACCGGTATGGGGTTGAGCGAGCTGTTAAAAACCGCTGAGGTTCCGAAGGGGTCGTTTTATCACTACTTCCGGTCCAAAGAGGCTTTTGGCGTAGCGATGCTGGAGCGTCATTATGCTGGCTACCACCAGCGTCTGGCGACCCACTTTGCTTCAGGTGAAGGTAACTACCGGGATCGTGTTCTGAACTACTATCAGGAAACGCTGAACCAGTTCTGTCAGCAGGGCATTATTAGCGGATGCCTGACCGTTAAGCTGTCTGCGGAAGTGTGCGATCTTTCTGAAGATATGCGCACGGCGATGGATAAAGGTGCCCGCGGCGTTATCGCCCTGCTGGCCCAGGCGCTGGAGAAAGGCCGCGATGAAAAAACGCTGGCCTTTTCCGGCGAACCGTTAACCCAGGCGCAGGTGTTATATGCGCTCTGGCTAGGCGCTAACCTGCAGGCAAAAATTTCGCGCAGTGCCGTGCCGCTGGAAAGCGCGCTGGCACATGTGAAAAACAGCATTACTGCGCCTGGCATTTAACAGGCGTTTTTATTTACCCAACTACTAGTCGACTGGTCTACTCAGGAGTCTTTATGTCAGCTGAAAAATTATTTACCCCCTTAAAAGTGGGTGCCGTCACTGCGCCAAACCGCGTGTTTATGGCTCCGCTTACCCGTCTGCGCAGCATTGAGCCGGGCGACATCCCAACTCCACTGATGGGTGAATACTATCGTCAGCGCGCAAGCTCTGGCCTGATCATCACGGAAGCCACGCAGATTTCCGCTCAGGCTAAAGGCTATGCGGGTGCGCCGGGTCTTCACAGCCCGGAACAGATCGCCGCATGGCAGAAAATCACCGCGGGCGTTCACGCTGAAGAGGGTCGCATTGCGGTCCAGCTGTGGCATACCGGTCGTATCTCCCACAGCAGCATTCAGCCTGGCGGCCAGGCTCCGGTCTCCGCTTCGGCCCTGAGCGCAAATACCCGTACGTCCCTGCGTGATGAAAACGGCAATGCGATCCGCGTGGATACCTCTATGCCGCGCGCGCTTGAGCTGGATGAAATTCCGGGTATCGTGAACGACTTCCGCCAGGCCGTGGCCAACGCCCGTGAAGCCGGTTTTGACCTGATTGAGCTGCACTCCGCGCATGGCTACCTGCTGCACCAGTTCCTGTCACCGTCGTCTAACCACCGCACCGACCAGTACGGCGGCAGCGTTGAAAACCGCGCTCGACTGGTGCTGGAAGTGGTTGACGCCGTATGCCAGGAGTGGAGCCCGGATCGTATCGGGATCCGCATCTCTCCAATCGGTTCTTTCCAGAACGTCGACAACGGTCCGAACGAAGAAGCCGATGCCCTGTACCTGATCGAAGAGCTGGCAAAACGCGGCATCGCTTATCTGCACATGTCCGAGCCGGACTGGGCTGGCGGTAAGCCTTACACGGACGCTTTCCGTCAGAAAGTGCGCGAGCGTTTCCACGGGGTGATCATCGGTGCGGGGGCTTATACCCCGGAGAAAGCCGAAGATCTGATCGGCAAAGGGCTGATCGATGCCGTCGCGTTTGGCCGCGACTATATCGCCAACCCGGATCTGGTTGCCCGTCTGCAGAAAAAAGCGGCCCTGAACCCGCAGCGCCCGGAAAGCTTCTACGGCGGCGGCGCGGAAGGCTACACCGACTACCCTTCTCTGTAATCTCGCCGTTGTTCATTGATAGCGGCGATACTTCGCCGCTATACTAAAACATCGTTTCTGTTCAAAAAGACAGTCTATTCCATTGGTTAATGAGGAAATTATGCGCCTACTTCACACCATGCTGCGCGTTGGCGACCTGCAACGTTCCATTGATTTCTACACTAACGTCCTGGGCATGAAGCTGCTGCGCACCAGCGAAAACCCGGAATACAAATACTCGCTGGCGTTTGTGGGTTACGGCCCGGAAACGGATGAAGCGGTGATCGAGCTGACCTACAACTGGGGCGTAGACAGCTATGAGCTGGGCACCGCCTACGGCCACATCGCGCTGGAAGTGGACAACGCGGCCGAAGCGTGTGAGCGCATTCGCAGCAACGGCGGTAACGTTACGCGCGAAGCGGGCCCGGTAAAAGGTGGCACCACCGTGATTGCGTTCGTGGAAGACCCGGACGGTTACAAAATCGAGCTGATTGAAGCCAAAGACGCGGGTCGCGGTCTGGGCAACTGATCCCTCAGGGCGCAACATGCGCCCGTAGTTTTACTGCATCACCCTGCAAAATTTGCCATAATGCGCTCTGCTTTTTCCCCTTGTAAGAGACCCTGATGTCCGATAACGCTCAATTTAGCGGTCTGTGCGACCGTTTTCGTGGTTTTTATCCCGTTGTCATTGATGTAGAAACAGCCGGATTTAACGCTAAAACCGATGCGCTGCTCGAAATTGCCGCCATCACGCTGAAGATGGATGAACAGGGCTGGCTTACACCGGACACCACGCTGCATTTCCACGTTGAACCTTTCGAAGGGGCAAACCTACAGCCGGAAGCGCTGGCGTTTAACGGTATCGACCCGCATAACCCGCTGCGTGGTGCAGTCAGTGAATATGATGCGCTGCACGCCATTTTCAAAATGGTGCGTAAAGGCATGAAAGAGAGTAACTGCAGCCGCGCCATCATGGTGGCCCATAACGCCACCTTCGATCACAGCTTTACTATGGCCGCCGCCGAGCGCGCCGCGCTTAAACGCAACCCCTTCCATCCTTTTGTGACCTTCGACACCGCCGCACTGAGCGGCCTGGCCCTGGGACAAACGGTGTTATCAAAAGCCTGCATCACGGCGGGTATACCTTTTGACGGTACGCAGGCGCATTCCGCGTTATACGACACGGAGCGCACCGCAGAGCTGTTCTGTGAGATCGTCAACCGCTGGAAGCGTCTGGGCGGCTGGCCGCTGCCGATGGGCGACAGCGAAGAATAAAAAAAAGCGACCTTATCAGGTCGCTTTTTTATTTGCGCAGAAAATTACTCTGCGTCCGGCTCTTCGGTTTTGTACTTCGCCGCCGTCTCTTTGATCAGCTGCTGCAGTTCGCCGCGCTGATACATTTCAATCAGGATATCGCAGCCGCCAACCAGCTCACCGTCAACCCACAGCTGTGGGAAAGTCGGCCAGTTAGCGTACTTAGGCAGCTCAGCGCGGATGTCCGGATTCTGCAGGATATCAACGTAAGCAAAACGCTCACCACAGGCTGACAGCGCCTGAACCGCTTGTGCGGAGAAGCCGCAGCTTGGCAGCTTCGGAGAACCTTTCATATACAGCAGAATCGGGTTTTCAGCGATCTGGCGCTGGATTTTTTCAATAGTGGTGCTCATGTCTTGCTTCCTTTAACTTCTGTTACGGCATTCGTCTGACATTGTAGCGGTTCAGACTGGCATCGGAAAATAACATTTTTGTCACGTTTATACATTCTACCCCGAGTCACGAAAAGTTGCATTGCAAATGGTGTTTACCCCTGCGGCAGTCAGGGTTTTGCTTAGGGAGTGGGCAAATGTGCGACAGAACGATGAATTTTTTTGCACTTGCTAACGAAACACGATTGTAGATTGAAAAATGCTATTAACTTTCTGGGTTTTTATAGATTAGAATCGACGGGCTTTGTAAATCACACGCGGGTATTATTGATGACCTGCATTTATCAGGGGACTGCCCAGTGGCGCGGATAAATAAAATCTCGATCACGCTCTGTGCTTTACTGTTTACTTCACTCACTTTCACGCCAGTGGCAAACGCCTCTCAGCAGGCGCGGCATTCTGCTGTACAAAAAAACCATCTGGTGAAAGCCACAGAACGTAAGAAAAAAACCACCGCTAAGAACGACAAGAAAAAAAAACCGGCTCAGACGAAACAGACCGCTTCCAGCAAGACGAAAACAAAACCTTCCCGCACTGCCCACTCCGCTAAAAGTAAAGCTTCGCAAACCG
>NZ_QFXN01000053.1:0-7987 GCF_003144775.1 Enterobacter sp. CGMCC 5087
TTGTTATAGCTTCCGTGTGCGTCGCCGCTGTTGGTCAGCATCAGGTAGAGATTGCCGCCATCCTGTCGCCAGAACGCACCGTAATTCCCGTACGCAATGCGGTAGCTGTTCGCGGACGAGCTGACAATCTCGTTGGGGTTTGTCGGGCCGTATAGTTCATTCCAGTTTCCCCAGGGGCCGTTGGCGCCATTCCATGCCCCGCTTAATCCGCGTAAAAATTTCCTCCCCGTGCCAAACGTGGTGTATTCCTGCTGGCAGCCGTAGGCACTGGGGAGTACCAGTAACGCTCCGGCCTCTGCAACCGGGTAGTGGTTTGCAGTCGTTGCTCTGCCATTGTCTGACTGATAGTGAACACCTGCAGCGCTGTATGCCCCCAGCGTATTGAGATCCACACTCAGCGCGGTACCGAAATACGGCATCGCGCCAATATCCTCAGCAGTTAGTTTGTATCCAGTGTTATAAGAACGATAAAGCGACCAGGTTCGGTTTCCGGCCGCTCCGGCACCATAAGCGTTCCAGACCTCAGAGGGGTTGTCATATTTCACCAGCTCGATGCACGGCGAGCCATCGCTGTCCCGCATTCCCTTCACGAAAATGTAATAGTACGTCGTGGCGTTCAACCCGGCCGGAATGTTCGTACAGGTGTCCATTTTGACAAACAAGTGTTCGCCCTGGATAAAGACGAAGCTTTTAAAATCAATGCCGGTAGTAACCGTCCCGATTGTACGACCAATACCATAATCCGCCGTTTTCAGTACGTGGTCCGTTGTCGCATCCCTGGCTGAAGCGGTCACATTTTTATCAGCCGCACTGCCCAGCTTCACATCGCCGTGCTCATCCGGCGCGTGTTCGTTGACGGTTTTCACCATCCCTTCCGTACTGGTGTTCAGCAACTGCGCGATGGCCTGATAAACCTGTGTGTCATCATTCGGGTCAATCGTAATCCCGGCCTCTTCGCACAAGTGAACCAGCTCGCGCTGCAGGGTGTTCAGCCAGGCGGCCATCACCCACGTACACGGGACCTGTGTTTGTGGGTCGCCGTCCGTAAATTCACCGTTTTCATCGGCTGTTGTGGTACTGCTTCCTATTTTTTGCATGTAAAAATCCCTCGCCGGGGACGGCGATTAACAAAGGTTTACGGGTCAGTGACTGAAAATCAGCAGGGTTTCAGAAGGCGATTCGCGGGTCAGGGTGCAGACCATCTGCTGGTAGGCGTCATAATTTTCCTGATTCACCGGCGGCGAAATCACGGTGACGCACCAGGTAAAGCGCCAGTCACCATGATTAAGCGGCTGGCCCGCGCCGGACATGCCTGCCCGGAAGGGCCGGTATTCGGTGATTGATACGATAAATCCCAGCGCGCGGGCCACGTCCGTGTAGTACCGACGAGAAAGCGCCCCCGTGGAGGTCAGTTTGGCGACCACGGCACGCTGCCGCGCCTCCGTTGTCTGATCCTCGTTGTAGACACACGGATCCGGCAGATTCAGCGTTGCCTCCCACTCCGGAAGGAAAGCATCGACCGTTCCCGGGAACGCGCCCCTGAGCAGCGCCAGCGCATCGGCATCACTCTGCCGGTAGCTGCGGGCCAGCGCGCGAAGAACGGCTGACTGTACCGCATTCTGGCTTTTCGCCCACGCCTGCCCCGAGGGCATCAGCCCCTGCAGGGCCTGCGTGTAATCCTCAGTGAGAAAGCGGCTCGGGTTCATAGATACTCAATCTCCCCGGTGACGGCCAGCTCTCCCAGCCCCGGCAAAATATTATCCACCGGCGACGTGAGCAGAAAGCCCTTTGTGCCTGGCACACTGGCGATCGCCAGCTCAATATCGGACAGGTCGATAATGACCGGCGGCGTATCAACGGCGGGTTTTACGCCCGGATGACCTTCATTAAAGAAGACCTGATCGATGGCCGCCCTGACCGCATTTTTGGTTTCATTACTGGCCGTTTTGATCCCGCTTATCACAAAATCCACTGGCAGCCGCGACGGCGAACACACCCATACCTCAGCGGTAACGTTGTGCAGCGGATACAGCGCATCCGCCACGCGTCCCTGATCCCCGGTCGCCACCTGCGCACTTTCCGGCTCATAGCGTGATACCCCGTTAGTCCCGACCGGGAAACCGTCAGGATGACCGCTGACACCATCACACATCACGTAAATCCCGACCGTACCAAAGCCCATCATGCGACGCACCACCCATGCGCGCGTGATACCCGGCACCTCAAGGGCCCAGCGCTCATAATCGGTATCGTTGCCGCCCTGTGCTGTATCCTGCCAGGCAAGCAGCATACGGGCCCTGAATGCCTCCTCATCCTCGATGTCTGCCCCACCCAGAATGGGGTCAAGGGCAGTAACCGTAGATTCCACACCGGCAACGGCCACATCGAGAGAGAGTATCGTTCCCGCCGGTGCGTTACCGGCATCACCGCCCCCCGTGGTGTCGGTCGCCGGATCCGGAAGAATGGCCGTAATGGTGCCCGTTCCCGTCCCGTCAGCGTCCAGTGTCACATCAGCATCCAGGGTGTATCCATAGCCGTCGCTGCGCCTTAACGCGCTCCCGCCGGTAATCGTTCTGCCGGCCGTCCCCGCAAAGGCCATTGCTGAACACGTCGCCGCCGTGGCGGGCTTACGGAAGACCTCCTTGAGCGCAGCCCAGCCCGCCAGCCATTCATCAGTTGCAGTGAAAGGCGTCGCCTGCAGGGCAATATAATCGAGATAGCCATAGTGAAGATGAGACATGCCGGCATCAGCATTTGCCAGAATACGGAGGTTTGAAAAACGCAGCAGGGACCCCACCCCGTTTCCCCTGAGTTCTGACTCCATAAACGCCACATTACGTGTCCGGAGTTCGCTCAGCGTCGGTCTTGCAAAGGGCATATCAGTTCTCCCATACCCATGAATATTTCACGCTCTGCGCGGATTTACCCGGCTCCTGATAGGTGATCCCCACCAGAAGTGTGCGGGGATGAATGATGCGGGTCTGAACCGTAATGCTGCTGACAATGCTGTCATCGAGCAGCCACTGCAGCGCCTCACGGCAAAAGTCCACCGCTTTACCGGCAATGGCTGAGGTCAGTTTCTGCCGGCGCAGCAGCCACAGGCGCGAACCAATCAGATACGTCTCTCCGGTATCCGCCCACCAGCCACGCCGGTCAGTTCCGTCAATCTGATCGTCATCGCGCGCCAGCCGGTCGGTAAACAGGCTGATGTAAATGGCTGTCTCCAGGTCATTTCCCTGCTGCAGGTCACCGGACACCACAACCCAGTCGGCGCTGGTGCCATCGGGTGCCGGCCACAGGGTGCGAATATCACTCATGGCTTCTCCTTTGTCGGCTCAGTGGTCTTCGTGGAATTGCCGGACTCAACACCTTCGACCTCATGATCGTGTTTGATATGCTTCCCGGAGCGATTTCAGCGTGGTGGTGTTGCCCTCGCAATTGTCCTGAATGTCGCCGGTACACTGCAGCAGCGGCGTTTTCATCATGACCCCTTGTGCCGCCTCGATAGTGACCTGCGTGGCCTGTTTAACATCAACCGCCTGGCCGTTCGCCTGCACCTCGATACCGCTTTGGGTGAGTTTCACGAACTGCCCCCACTGGCTATAAATCACTGTTTCACCAGGATTCAGGCCACTGTGCCGGTAGGCTGAGTTATTCGTTGCAATGACAATACCGGAGGACCGATCCCCGCCAATGCAGGCAATCAGTACATCCGTCCCTGCCGGCAGTCCGGAAGAAAAACCAAACTCAGCCATGCGCGGCGTGCTGCCCCTCACTTCGACAGGATGTTGATACTGCAGGACCTGCACGCCACCCGCGTCTTTCATGGCAGTCACTTTCCCCGTGGTAAAGGCCATCATCGATTTTCGGTACAGTATCCGGACCTTTCCTTCCAGCTCGCCCAGCTTCCTCATGATCATTTGCAGTAGCGGGTCTCTCATGAATAATTCAGCTCCATAATGTTGCTGTAGAACTGGTAAGGCTCAACCGTAAAGGCCTGCGCCGGCATCAGCATCATTTCAGCGGTCGTGCCGCGATTGTCTTTCTGAAAGGTCACCTCCCCCAGCAGCCAGGCTTCATTGTTAAGATTGAGCTGTGGGGCTGTGATCGGGATTAATGTATTAGGCTCCCAGAGTTTCCCGGCGGTATCCCGCCAGCTGTCCACGGTGACATGCAGCACGCGGGAACGGCCAAAGCGTCGGTTCATCTCCCAGTCGATGTACTGCTGTGCGGCCCCGTAGGTGTTGAGCGTACTTTCAATCAGCACGGCCAGATTCCGGTAGCGCATCGCGGCTATCACCGGATCGCTGGCCGTGGACAGCGTGACGGAGGCATAAGCATCGCCGGCGGAGATTTCTGTGACCGCCGTCGTGGGCATCGAGATCCCGGTATATTCCGAGTAACGTTCATCGCAGGAACTGCTGTACCAGGCCTCCTGAATATTCCCCCCCACCGCCACACCACTGGCCGCTTTCCGGGTCCCCACCCGCGTCAGCCACAGACTGCCATCCGGCAGGTCGTAATACAGCAGCGCCGCCCAGCGCATCATTCTGTCGATAACCTCCTGCGACGACTCCCCCCAGTTAAGCGAGAACTGGGGCACGTTCTGCAGGTCGGTAATGTCGGTTCCAACGCTAATCCCGTAAGGGGTCGCCAGCTTTTGCGCGATCTGTAACGGAGTAGCCTGCTCAATCACGTTGTTGGGCCAAATCGCGGAACAGTCCACCAGGTCCTGACACTTACCCCGCCCGCAGGCGTGTACCTCGTGCCGGGAGGGGCCAATGGTGGCGTCCCAGCGATCGATATATCCCGTCACCACGCTGTCATCCCCCAGGCGGACCACGCACGGCTCGCCTGGGGCCACCAGCTGCTTATCATCCGAGCCGGGGTAGTAATCCATCAGGGACAGGGAAAAGTCTGAGGGCAGGCGCTGGATACTGCGCGTCACGCGGATTTGGTCCCAGCCTGAAATCAACCGGCCCCCGACTTCCAGAGTCAGTTCGTCACTCATTCGCTTAACACCTTCAGGGTTCGTGGCATAAATGCCGGATGGACAGGGCGGGCCCTGTCGGTCAGCTCATCAGTACGCCCTGCATCCTGGTAGAGCCTGCTGGCAAGGTACAAAGCGGGTAACGTGGCATTAAAATGCTGCACCACCACCGGAGCCAGGTTTGCCCCGCGCGTCTGCAACAGGGAAATCGTGTTCGTGCGCAGTATCATCAGCGCCTCATAAAGTCTGTCTTCGCCGCTGTCACCGGCCGCCAGCATGGCGTTATCGAGGGTATCGCTGACGTTCATCAGCAGGGTCATCGCATCGTCATAACTGCGCAGCGGAACCAGGGCGGCAGCGGCCGCCATTGCACCGGCCGTCAGGATTGTCATGTAGCGCACGGTAATATCGGAGACCTGCGTTTCGCCGCCTGGGGGATGCCACTGTGGATCGGTAAACCCGGACAGTATCTGCAGGGCCTGAACGCGATCCGCCGGCGACGGGATAACCAGCTGCAGACCGTTGACCACGTTCAGAACATCACGGGCATAGGATTCAGGCGTGTAATCCTCTGACAGCGCTGACAGAGTTCGCTGAACGGCCATCGTGTGCTGCACGGTGGACGCCATGGATTTTTGTACTTCAGCAGACGGCGACGACGCGCTGAATGAGCCATGGTTATAGCGACCGTAGCGGTCAGGGCTGAACACGTTATGCAGCGAGTTACCCAGATTGCTGGCTGACTGCATGGTGCTGGTTACGCTACGGATCCAGAAATCGGCCGTGTTCTGCAGGGTTTTTAACGTCCCATTGAAATAATTGAGCGTACCGTGGATCTCGCCAATGAAGGTGCTGGCCGCCTCGGCGGCCACAGACAGCCAGGAGGTTTGAACGGTCGAGGCCGCATCCGTGGAGCTGGTAATGGCAAACACGCGCAGGCCAGATTCAATGACCGTCAGCGTGAAGGAGAACGTCCCTCCCGCGAGACTTTCCGTGATTTTGAGCCCCCCGTCAGGCACGCTGACGGTCAGCTCTCCCAGCGTAGGATGAACGAGCGTGCCGGCACTCCCCGTTTCACAGGCAGCAATCAGGGAATCCCGCTGCGTCATGACGTCCGGTGCGGTGTAAAGCCGGCTGCTCTGCACCAGAAACCCGTTCAGGGTGATCCGCCGCGTACTGCGGCCTAAATCTTCCACCCAGGCCTGATCGCGATACGGATATTCATGTACAGCCTGGCGACGGCCAAAGCTCCCCTCTCCGCCCTCGACCGCAAACGGTACGTCGCGAAAGGTGGCCTTATGAAGGTGTTCCTGCCATTTCCAGCTGTCCCCGGAGGGACCAAACAGCGAATCTTTTGCTGAATTAACGGCATCGTGGATTAAAGTCATCTTTTCTCCAGCCACAAAAAAGCCCGCATTTAAGCGGGCTGGATACATAAATTTAATTCATTACAAAACCGAATGAGTTACAAGATATAGTTTATTCAACCACCATCAATACAATCCGCATATACAGACCAGTATTTATCCCTTGTATTGACAATGCAGACCTTCTTCTCGGAATTGTCATAGAGATATGAATGTGAGAATGATTTATTTTCATCATCTCCTGTTCTTTCGACCACAACACCTTTATCTGTTACTGCGGAAACAGAACCATCAGTAATAAACTTATGATACTTTATTCGTATTGAGCTATTTCCTTCCATTTGTAAAACATGAACCGCGCCGGATGTAGCCCACGCATCAGTTTCAAAATAAAGCCGTGCAGTCCTCCAGTCATACCCTGTCACCTGCATGTTATACAGGGTTTTCTTGGGGTCATCCCAGTCAGGATTGCCTGAGTCCATAACTTGAGCAGTGACAATGTCACCGTCTTTATTAATCGAGGCGGCCATGATTTTAGTATGATCATACTGTGAACCATCGCCGTCAGTCCCAATCGTGTAGTAGTTTATATTGCCAATGCCATCAAATACCGCTGACGTTATATCCCATGGACCTGATAGCTTTTTAGTTATGTTTTTGTTCGCAAAACATGCACCAAGCGGTTTGGTGGGAAAGTTAGGCGCATCCATAGGGAAATAAATACTCTGAACATTCTCCCTACATATTGAATCCGAGTAATTATTCCCAGCCAACACCTGAAATGACAAAGCAATAAGTGGAAATATTAATATCTTCATAAAAAACCTTAATCAATGATGTAAATACAACATTACCACATGGTTACTTAACCAATATTTAATAAGGACTCATTGAAGCAGTAACCTTTCCACCAAACGGAACCACAACACGCTTCTTCTCACCATCAGGGCTGGTAAGAAGAACTTCGATCTGTGTTTTTCCATCCTTTCCAGCCTGGTCAGTAATTTCTTTCAGGACCTTCGTCAATTCCGCCGTCTGATCTGGTGTAATGATGCCAGATTGCTCACCCTGGCTACGTTGCTCCTGTAAATATTCCGGGTTTCGCTTGCCACTCCATCGCGGATCCATAATGGCATCATTAATGCCGGTATCTATTTCAGAACGGCTAAACGGCTGCGTCCCCTGCTCATGTTTTATCATCGCGGGGAGCAGCCGCCTGAGCACATCAGGTGAATGGAGATCGATGTTCTCTCCGGGTTTAAAACCGGTGTCACGGGACACGTCTGAAATATACGGAGCAACTTTATTTTCTTTTGCGGGCGCAAAGGTCTGGATCACATCCTGCAGCGTGTGCTTGCCACGATCACCGTACAAAAAGAGCTGCCGTGACGCAGCGGCCAGACCATCTTTGTCTGAAGCAAACTGAGAAAAATAACCACTTTTATCTGAGTACACCTTCCCTGTTTCGTTCGACGCAGAACGGAGATTAACGGGATTATGGCTACGTAACCCCAGCGCATTATTTCGTGGCTGGTCAAACATGGAATTATTGGCCGGCGGCTTACCTGTATTATCAGTGTGGGTCACGGCATTCATATCCTGCAGCAGCAGACCAGCCTGATCGGTTGCT
>NZ_QFXN01000054.1:0-2825 GCF_003144775.1 Enterobacter sp. CGMCC 5087
ATAGCGCTTTTTCACCGCATCGGTATAAAACCCCGCATCTACAGCCCCACGCTCACGCCGGGACAGGCTGTTATAGAGCTTTTTATCACCCTGCATACGCCGGAGCTTAGTGGCATTCTCGGTACTGATGAACCCCATGGCATGAGAGAGCCCTGTGAAATCACCGTTGGTAAAAAGATCGGCCACACCGTCAAGACCATCTTTAACACCGGACTTCAGAACGGTATGTTTGCCAACGGTGACGTCATTCATCATTCCACCGAAGAGGTTACTTTTCGTCCTGTTTTTTAGCCCCTCCCAGGATGCGCTGATCTCATTGAGGGAATCATTTAGCCCACTCAGTTTCTGAACCGTGTCATCAGAAAGGGTCAGACCCAGCGTATCGGATTTTGCCAGAAGCTCTTTGTAATGCGCCCCATCACGTAAAAGTGCCAGCATCTCTGGCGTGAGCCCCAGCGCATCGGATACCGTCTTTTGCTTTTGCGCGCCAATTGTCGGAAATACCTTCGCCAGATTTTCCAGCGTTTTCATCGTATCCGCCGTATGGTCGGCACGTTCCACGATGGGTACACCTATCTGGTTCAGTACGCCGGTAAGGGTACTCTGGCGATCGTTCATGGCATCGGTTAATGACCGGGATAAGGCTTCAACCGAATCCCGCGCCTTGTTGGTGTCAGCCCCGAGAATACGCATTCCCCCGGCCACCTGCGTCAGGTCATGAATGCTCATTCCCGCATCCATCGCCTGAACATTCAGGTTATACGCATCTTCAGCGGCATCTTTCATGCTGCCAGCCAGGGACGCGATCCCCTGACCCACGCCGTAAGCAACCGCCCCACCCACGCCTATTTTGGCGATAGCACCGCCATAACGGCCGGCGAGCTCGCCGGCGAGCTTCAGCGGTGGCACCATATCGCCAAAATACTGCACACCGCTTTTCGCGAAGGTATCGATTTTCGACAACCGGCTCCCAAGGTCATCCAGGCCTTCAATGGTCTTTTTCCCTCCCAGCTGTACCTTACTTCCGGCCTTATCCAGGTTGGGAAGCATTTTCGCAACAGTCGCTTCCAGCTCTTTAATGGTGGCGCTGGCCTCATCCTTAGCGACCAGCTCAAAGTCAAAACGATTACCCGCCATCACCACTCCTGATTTTGTTGATCCGGAGCGCCTGACGCTCCCAGTATTTCGCCTGCCTTAAGGTCAGGGGGCCGACATCGGCCGGCCCCCACCTCCAGTAGAACGTCAGGTTAGCTCTGAGGCGTCCCCGCTCTCCCCGTCCTTCTCCGGCGGCACCCACGTCAAAAAACGGGTTAACCAGACCTCGCAGCGCTTGTAGTCCCGGAATTTCAGTTTTCTCACAGCAGGGCGCGGCACACCGGACACAAGCGAAATCAGCAGCCCCATTCCCGAAAGCAAACTGTCTTCCTTTCCTCTTTCCTTGTAGAAATTGTCCACCTCATCAAGCGAGGGCTCCCTCAGCGTGATTTCCTGGTATTCACGGTGTTCTTTGCCCATAGAAATCGGGTAGCTGAGGAGGATCGTTTCCTCTTCCGGTAATTCGTAGATATCCTGCATATCAGCTCTCCTTCACGCTGCCGGTCATGCCTTCCCACTTCACGGTGAACAGCGCCTCTTCACTGTCCACCTCCTGCGGATCCGTCGTCCACATCCCGCTCCCGGTCAGGGTCTTGCCGTTGGCAAGCTCCACTACCAGCGTCACGTTTGTCATGTTGTTGTAGTCCGACAGCACCGTATTCCCTGCGTCACGCACCTGGCAGGAAATATAGGGGGCGACAAACGTCTCTTTGTAACCGTGGATCCCGTCCATCCCGATCAGCGTCTCGCGCTTCACGCGCCCCGTGGCATACTTGAACTGACCACCGACCATAATGGTCGAGCCGTCCACTGATACGTAGGCCGTACCGGCCAGTAAATTGTCACTCATCGTTTATCCTTACGCTGCCGGCTGCAGCCTGAACTGATTCATAAGTGCCACGATGCGCAGCTGGTTCACCAGGATGCCATCCCACAGCACATCTACCCGGTTCGGGTTTTGCCTGCTCTTCGTGACCAGAAGTCCCGCCGCAAAGGCGTCGCTGTCCTGCACATAGCCATCAAACTCCAGCTGCGTGTAACGTGACAGCAGCTCGCCTTTGATGATTTTGGGCGTCACAATCGGTGAGCCGGCGCGGAAACGGGTCCCGTCATCTACCAGTTTCATCCGGCCAAATTTCGACGTGATAAGCGTTTTCAGATCACGCGTGACAAACATCAGGGTGAACAGGGTCTCCACTTCCAGATAGCTGTCATCCGGCGCGCCGTAGGCGTTTTTCTGATACGTGGTGATGAGATTTTCAACCTGGATCGTCCCGTCATCCTGCACCGTATAGCTCGCAATACCGCTGTGCAGGAGGTTGTTACGTTCGGGCTGATCAAACTGCGAGATAACCGGCGGGGCCAGAACGCTGTATACCGGCAACGTCTGAACCGGACGACCCGGATCGGTTCGCAGGCTACTCGCCACCGCGCCGGTATAAGCGGCGCTCCACAGCCAGGCCGGGGACGGTGAGTCATAAACGCCCATCAGGGATTCATGCTGATTGTTCCGCGCCTCCCCCGTCGCCGTCAGTTGGCCGTAGGTCCCGGTCGCCGTGGCAAACACGTGCCCGTAAATCTGCTTCTGATAGCTCCAGCGCCCCGTGCTGTCATTCATGAACTGCTTCAGGGTATCGAGGCTGGTTGTGTCGGTGTAGGGCAGCACAATAAAATCAAACGGCTTGTCCTTCAGGCCCGACAGCGCGTCCAGCAACTCAGGTGTACCCGCC
>NZ_QFXN01000055.1:0-731 GCF_003144775.1 Enterobacter sp. CGMCC 5087
CCGCCGGCGTTTTCTCGCCGCCGGCGCTGCCCTGGTAGTTCAGTCGCAAATCAATACTGTTGCCGGCGTCACCCTTATTTTTGGCCGTCAGCGTCACCGTCGCGGTCCCGGATGCCTCTGTGCTCAATGCCGTAACCGGAAGACTGGCATTAGCGTTTACGGCCGTTGCCAGTGCAGTACCAATGACGGCCACGGTATCTGTTGTCACGACCGTCAGCGGAACACGAATACCGCCGATATACAGCGACAACACCCCGTTTTCAGTGGGGACGGTGCTGATTGCCACACTGCCGGTGGCCGCCGCATCGTCATCACCATCCTCTAACGGCAGCAGATAAACATCCCCGCCGGTGTCGTTATTCATGTAGACGCGGGCCATTTCAGCCACCATGGAGCCCGCTCCCGCAAGCTCAATGGCCATCTGTGACGATCCACAGGGAACGGCTATATTTGCAGCCGCCGATCCCGTCGTCAGCCTCTGACCAATCAAAAGCGTGCGCTGCAGCGCCTGAGCACTGTTTGCCTGGCTGTTATCCATCGCTGCCCAGAACAGGGGCGTGAGGATATTCGAATCAATTACACTCATGCTTCAGGCTCCTTACCAGACGTGCCGGCAACTTTCTCTTTTTGCTTACCGGTACTGGCTGAAGGTTTATTCTTATCTGTCCTGATGACATCGCCATCACGCAGACGGTTTCGCCAGAAAATGGCGTTATCCGGCACCTCTGCCC
>NZ_QFXN01000056.1:0-878 GCF_003144775.1 Enterobacter sp. CGMCC 5087
CCGCTCGATTTCCTCCTTCATCCGTTCCAGATTAAGCTGCACCTTCATGGCCCCGTCATCGTCCAGTTCACCGTCAAGCTCCTCAAGCCTGGCGGCTATCTGTAGCGTGGTAACGGTATCAAACTGGGGAGCGTTACGGCCTTTGGAGAATTTCTCCTCATAGACCGTCTGCACCAGAATGAGCGGGTAATCCTGGCTGCGGGTGGCCCAGTCTCGCGGGGAATAGACGCGGTGCCCTGCGAGTGTCTTTCCCCTGATAGCCTGAACGGCCAGCTCCCGGAGTCTGGCTGAGTTCATGACACCTCCCTGACTTTGTTCAGTTCAAGACGGCTTCCGCCATGGCTGTCAGGCTGCACATCGGCCACTTTAAACAGCGTTTTGACGCGGGGGATATAAAGCAGATCCCCCTGCTGTGGCGGTTGATGTAGAAAAAATGCGCTGTCCTGAACCCCCAGCACCGGCCGCGTGGTGTTCACGGTCGGGCCGTTATCGTCAATGGGTTCAACGTCCACGGTGTACGCGCGGTCAAAGATGCCGGAGATATCAAACGCCGGCCCGTTTCGGGGCCGGTACTCCACGGGTTCTCCAAAGACCCCCTGAAGGGGAGCCAGTAGTTTTGTATCCCAGTCAACCGGCCCCATGATTACGCTCCGGATTTCTTTGCGTTTTTGCCTGTGGCATTTTTAGCCGCTGCGTTGTTCGTCTTCCGGCCTGCGCCAGCTGAACCAGTACCATCGCCGGCAGAACCGTCACCAACTGCACCAGCGCCGTCGCCGGCAGAACCGTCACCAGCTGCACCAGCACCATCGCCGGCAGAACCGTCACCAGCTGCACCAGTACCGTCGCCGGCAGAACCGTCACCAGCTGCACCAGTACCG
>NZ_QFXN01000057.1:0-646 GCF_003144775.1 Enterobacter sp. CGMCC 5087
TGTGCCATCGCCGGCAGAATCATCACCCGCTGCGCCAGTATCGTCGCCGGCAGAACCGCCACCATTAGGATCATGAAGCAGGCCGCGCACGACTGACAGCGCCAGAACAAAACCCATCTCCTCCAGGCGGATGGCTTCATTTGGCGGCAGTCTGATACGACTGTGCTGCCCGTACGTTTTACCGTCATGCACAACGCTGCGGCCTTTAGTCACCACCATTTCAATTAATCGGGTCATGGAGGCTCCTTAAACCACTGTGGCGCACAGGGCGGCGTTGACACGGCTGGGAATAACCAGCGGGGCAGACTGCATCAGCAGGAAGCGTTGCGCCGGGTCTTTCTCCGTCCAGGTCTTCGGTGCATAGGCCATGGCGCCATAGTCAAAATCGGGATCGAGAATGGCGCCATAAGCACGCGTCCCCATCAGATTTGGACCGGACATAATCACCGCCCCATCTGTCAGCATCGGCTTTTCCAAATCATCAACCGGATCGATAAACCAGTCGTTGTACAGCCACAGGTCGAACTGTCCCCAGCGCCCTTTATATACGGCCCCCTGCTCCACACGCGCGCCCGCATCCACCTGGTTACCGTACGGGCTCAGAGCCGGGAACGTAATCGCGTTATCTTTGATAGTGGTATCGAGA
>NZ_QFXN01000058.1:0-625 GCF_003144775.1 Enterobacter sp. CGMCC 5087
CGCATTGGTGAAAATCAGGTCAGTGGCCACCGCTCCACTTTTTTGCAGAATGAGTGTCTGCCAGCGCTCAATATCCTGCGTGGGCAGGTTATTGGTTGCGCCGGCCGCAACGGCCAGCGGCCATTTGTCCGCACCAGAAAGTGCGATCGTCAGTGCCGGATCGCGCTGGAAATCAATGACCTCAGGGTCCAGTCCCTCCCCCACAACGGTAATGGTGCCGGTCATCATTGCGTTGGCGGCCATCCACTCCTGTCGGCGGTTCAGAACATCCACCTGATCGGTCATCTCAAACATCATGTTTAACGCGGCTTTATCTGCCGCCGGAATATTGCCGCCAATCTGCTCACCAATCTGGCGGCGGATAGGCTTACGCAGGTCAGGAACGCGCTTGTCCTTAACGTAAGGCGGTTTAAACACATTGGTCTGATAACGGCGGCTCTCTACCAGCTTGCCGGCCACCAGCGGGGAACAGAACGGGGCCATACGACGGCGGCCCACATCCACATCGATGGCGACAAACTCAGTATCCGACTCAATGACGTTCGGAAAGAACTTATCCAGAAGAAAGTTCTGGGACGTCATCAGGTTCGGCACCACCTCGACCAGCGTCATGGTGTCGTAAATA
>NZ_QFXN01000059.1:0-482 GCF_003144775.1 Enterobacter sp. CGMCC 5087
AATGTGCTAAGCCCTGCCGGATGAACGGCATAGCCACACTAAAAAGGGGATTAGCTAAAAATCAGGAGGCCGGAGCCTGCAGACTGTCGCGCAGGAAAATAGAGAACGGACGCAGGGCCGTTTTCAGTGCAGGGAGCGTCCAGCTGCTGTCAAAGGTGATACGGTTCTGGTTAAAGATACCCAGCTCATAAATGCCTCCACGAACGGTAGCCCCGCCCGGAGTGACGTTATCCACCAACACGGCGCTGGGCACTTCGCTGCCATCGGTGGCGGTTTGTACGCTCAGGACATACACACCGGTCGCGGTGATTTGACCCAGAATGGTCCCACGCACCAGCGGGTTAGCGCCGCCGATATCAACGGTGTCCGTCACCAGTTGCAGGTTACCTGCGATCAGCTGGTCGGGAACATACGTATAGCTCTGCATCCCCGGTGTCCACGGGTTATCGCCAATTACTTCAACCATGATTATTTCCTTTTCC
>NZ_QFXN01000060.1:0-803 GCF_003144775.1 Enterobacter sp. CGMCC 5087
CGTATCCTGTTTAAGTTTCGGCAGATTTTCCGCCCGCATCCGATCATCAAGACTTATTCGGCGCGGCTCTGAAGGTGCTGAAACCGGTGGGGCGGTGTTTGCCATCACATGAATTGCAGCGGCGGAGCTCATCCCGGTATTGAATGCGAGATTGGCCGCCAGCGCAGTGTTTCCGGCCGCGTGAGGGCTACTGAAAATACGGGCACAACGGGTACGCTCGTCCATTCTCGCCTGTTTGTCGTCCGGGTCATCCACACGATCGTCGCCGTCATCTTCTTCACCATCCACGTCTGGATCATCATCAACGCGGCGGGATTTTGTTTTTGCTTTCTTCGCCTTACGCCCCTGCTTGTCCGGGTCTTCAGGATCATCATTCGCGTCGGTGTCGTTATCCGGATCGTCCGGATTATCATCCACGCGACGGCCACGCGTCTTACCCTGTGGCTGTTTGTCGTCCTCCAGCTCCGGATCGTCCTGGTTATCCTCTTCCACCCTGCGGGAGGCTTTTCTACCGATAAAATGTCCAAATTTAAACATGACTAACTCCTGTTGTTGTTAACAGCTCATAAAATGCGTCATCCGGGGAAAGCACGGCATCAGCAAAACCGAGCCTCACCCCTTCCTCCGACAGCAGGCACGCCGCCTGGGTGTTCCTGACTACGGAAGCCGCCAGCCCGCGATTACGGGCCACGGTGTCCACAAACAGCACCCCGGCGGCATCCACTTCGGCCTGTATTCCTGCACGCGCCTGGTCACTCAGCGGGCGCAGGGAATTGGTTTCGGCTTTACGGTCACCGAACGTG
>NZ_QFXN01000061.1:0-407 GCF_003144775.1 Enterobacter sp. CGMCC 5087
GCCCTCCTTCTCGATACGCTGTGACCAGTCGCAGTGAATGACAATGCAGCCAATCGAGCCCACACCACCGGTGCGGGGAACCACTATCCTGTCCGCCGCACTGGCGATGGCGTAAGCCGCTGAGTAAGCGCTTTCCGTCAGAATGGCGTGTATCGGCTTTTTCCCCCGGCTGGCGTAAATCAAATCCACCAGGTCAAAACATCCGCCCACTTCACCGCCTGGCGAATCCACATCGAGACAGATCGCCGTGACCTCCGGGTCATGCAGGGCATTCAGAAAGGACTGTCGGATACCGTCATAGCCGGTCATGCCGCTGTACGGCCGCAGGCTTTCCAGCTTCTGAACCAGCGTGCCATGGACGGGGATCACCGCCACCCCTTCCAGCACGTCATAGCCGGTCTCTTTCC
>NZ_QFXN01000062.1:0-223 GCF_003144775.1 Enterobacter sp. CGMCC 5087
GCGCTGATCCACAATCTCCTCCCAGTCCGCCCCCATGCTTTCAGCCACCTCCTGCTCCATGGTCGAAATGCCGGCATCAAGGCCGAGGATAACGCCCTTCTTCTCGGCAACCGGATCAACCCAACCGCGCCCCGGCCCCATCCAGCGGGCGCGTGAATACGCGGCGCGGGCTTCGGCAAAGTCCGGCGCGTTACGGGGTAGAGGGAGATCGCTGAACTCGTGT
>NZ_QFXN01000036.1:0-4260 GCF_003144775.1 Enterobacter sp. CGMCC 5087
CTCGTTACTGAAAAATGCATCACGCGTAAAGGCCACAAGGCGAAATGCACGAAGGTCACGAAAATAGCTGAAGTGCATAAAGTGCGTGTACAGAAAGCGCAAAAAACCGCGATGAACAAACTGATGGGGCAGATTGGCAAACCTTATCACTGGGGTGGCAGTTCGCCGCGTACCGGGTTTGACTGCAGCGGCCTCGTCTATTACGCCTATAAAGATCTGGTCAAATTCCGCATTCCTCGTACCGCCAATGAGATGTACCACCTGCGCGATGCCTCACCGGTTGACCGCGGTGAGCTGGAAAACGGCGATCTGGTGTTCTTCCGCACTCAGGGTCGCGGCACGGCTGACCACGTTGGCGTGTATGTCGGCAACGGGAAGTTCATCCAGTCTCCACGTAGCGGCCAGGATATTCAGATCACCTCTCTCAGTGAAGACTACTGGGTACGCCACTACGTCGGCGCGCGTCGCGTGATGACGCCGAAAACCATTCGCTAACCCCTGCCCTGCCACATCCGTGGCAGGGTAAGTTCCTCTTTTGCATACCCTTTCAATTTGCTATTCTGTCCATGTTGTCTGTGTGGTTATTGGCAACACAAAATACAATAAGGAGAGAAGCAATGTCGTTCGAATTACCTGCACTACCGTATGCAAAAGACGCCCTGGCACCGCACATTTCTGCGGAAACCCTGGAATATCATTACGGCAAGCATCACCAGACGTACGTCACCAACCTGAACAATCTGATCAAGGGCACCGATTTTGAAGGCAAAACGCTGGAAGAGATCGTCCGCAGCTCAGAGGGTGGCGTCTTTAACAACGCGGCCCAGGTGTGGAACCACACCTTCTACTGGCACTGCCTGGCGCCGAATGCCGGCGGTGAACCTGCCGGTGAACTGGCTACCGCTATCAACGCCGCATTTGGCAGCTTCGCGGATTTCAAAGCGAAATTTACCGATGCAGCCATCAAGAACTTCGGTTCTGGCTGGACGTGGCTGGTTAAAGAGGCGGATGGCAAACTGGCTATCGTGTCCACTTCAAACGCGGGTACCCCGCTGACTACCAGCGCTAAGCCGCTGATGACAGTGGACGTATGGGAACACGCTTACTACATTGACTACCGCAACGCGCGTCCGAACTACCTGGAGCACTTCTGGGCACTGGTTAACTGGGACTTTGTTGCGAAGAACTTCGCCGCGTAAGAGACACGCAGAAGGGTTCGCCCTTCTGCGTTTTTGGTTTATTCCGCAGCGCAGGCTGCTTCAGGCTGTTTACGACCCGACATCATCACCAGCAGCAGGCCGAGCGCGGCAATAATCGCCCCCATAACCGGCACAAAGCTGTATCCCAGACCACCTGAAATCACGGCCCCACCGGCCGCGGCGCCCAGGGCATTACCCAGGTTAAACGCACCGATATTCACGGAAGATGAAAGTCCCGGCGCCTCGTGCGCGACACGCATCACGCGCATCTGCAGCGGCGGCACCACGGCGAAAGTGGCGGCTCCCCAGACTACCATCGCAATCGCGGCCCCAAACTCATTGCGCGCCAGCCATGGAATGGCAACCATGATGACAATCAGCAGGGTTAAGAAGCCCTTAAGCGTCCCGCTCACGGAGCGGTCGGCAAATTTCCCGCCGAGATAGTTACCGATCGAGAAGCCCACGCCAATCAGCACCAGCATCGCGGTAACGAAGAGAGGCGTTGCGTGGGTGATGTCATGCAATACCGGTGAAATATAGGTGTAGAGGGTAAACATCGCCCCTGCCCCCAGCACGGTGGTGAGCAGCGCGGAGAGCACCTGCGGGCGCATCAATACCGCCAGCTCTTTACGCACTTCCGGACGTTCTCCGGCGCTGCCTTTCGGCAGGGAGAAGAACAGAGCCACCATCGCAACCACGCCAAGCCCGGCAGTCGCCAGGAAAGACATACGCCAGCCGATCGCTTCCCCCAGCCAGGTTGCCGCAGGCACCCCGCCGATATTGGCAATCGTTAGCCCCATGAACATGGTTGCCACGGCGCTCGCCTGCTTGTGTTTTGGCACCACGCTGGCAGCCACGACCGACCCCAGCCCAAAGAACGCGCCGTGGTTAAGGCTGGTCAGGATACGGGACAGCATCAATGTGGTGTAGTCCGGCGAAATGGCCGAAAGCACGTTGCCCAGGGTGAAAATCGCCATCAGGAAAATCAGCGCATTGCGGCGCGCGCGGTGCGAAAGCAGAAGCGTCATCAGCGGCGCTCCGACCATCACGCCGATGGCGTAGGCGCTAATTAACATCCCTGCCGCAGGGATAGAGACATCTACGCCCCGGGCAATAACAGGCAGTAACCCCATCGGGGAGAATTCAGTGGTGCCAATCCCAAAAGCGCCAATCGCCAGGGCCAGCAGGGGAAAATTGATTTTCATGCGTCAACTCCGGATGCCGTGTCATGTGGTGACACAGAACAAAGAAGCGGAAAGCATGACATCAATCACAAAAAATGAGAAGTTAACAAAATGGCAAAAGATTTTTGCCAGAGAAGTAACAATCCGGGGAGTCGGGAGGGAGAAGGCTCTCCCTCCGCGTAAATCAGTGCAGCGCAGCCGTCAGACCGGCCGCAACAATCAGAGCCAGCACAACAACGGTGGTGAACAGCGAAAACTTAAGATCGGAACTCATCAATTTTTCTCCTTTTAATCCCCACACGAAAAGTGAGCTTGCTCATTTTTGCACAGATTACGTCAAAAATCTTCCTGGATTTATACTGATAACCACTTTACCTCTTCCCCTTTTCATCAAGATAGGACAAAATTCCACGCTAAATTTATTAGCGTACCGGCCATTGACCCCCTCCTGACGTCCCGTGTCGTTTTCCCGGCGTGCCGCAATTCAACATTGCGAGATAAGGGTGAGAGAAGGCAAACGTTTACCTTCAAGTTTTTCAGGAGCTTAGGATATGGTCTGGAGTGACATTTAATGGCAACAATTAAAGACGTAGCAAAACGCGCAAACGTTTCCACTACAACCGTATCACATGTAATTAACAAAACCCGCTTTGTGGCGGAAGAGACGCGCAACGCCGTCTGGGCAGCGATCAAAGAGCTGCACTATTCGCCAAGTGCGGTTGCACGTAGCCTCAAGGTTAATCACACCAAGTCCATTGGATTGCTGGCGACCAGCAGTGAAGCGGCCTATTTTGCCGAGATCATTGAAGCGGTCGAAAAGAACTGCTTCCAGAAAGGCTATACCCTGATTCTGGGCAACGCGTGGAACAGCATTGAAAAACAGCGTGCCTACCTGTCGATGATGGCGCAAAAGCGCGTTGATGGCCTGCTGGTGATGTGTTCCGAGTATCCGGAGTCCGTGCTGTCGATGCTGGAAGAGTATCGCCATATTCCGATGGTGGTCATGGACTGGGGCGAAGCGCGCGCGGATTTCACCGATTCCGTTATCGATAACGCCTTTGAAGGCGGCTATATGGCCGGTCGTTATCTGATCGAACGCGGTCACCGCGAGATTGGCGTAATCCCCGGTCCGCTGGAGCGCAACACCGGCGCGGGCCGTCTGGCCGGTTTTATGAAAGCGATGGAAGAAGCGTTGATCAACGTGCCGGAAAACTGGATTGTGCAGGGCGACTTTGAGCCGGAATCGGGCTACCGCGCGATGCAGCAGATCGTCTCCCAGCCGCACCGTCCGACCGCCGTGTTCTGCGGAGGCGACATCATGGCCATGGGCGCGCTCTGCGCTGCCGACGAGCTGGGCCTGCGCGTACCGCAGGATATTTCCGTGATCGGGTATGACAACGTGCGTAACGCGCGCTTCTTCACCCCGGCGCTGACCACCATTCACCAGCCAAAAGACTCGCTGGGCGAAACGGCCTTTAACATGCTGATGGACAGAATCGTCAACAAGCGTGAAGAGTCGCAGTCCATTGAAGTTCACCCGCGTCTTATCGAACGCCGTTCCGTTGCGGATGGTCCGTTCCGCGACTACCGACGTTAATCGCTTTACGGGGCCAGCTATGCTGGCTCCCGTAACCATTCCCGGTTCAGCGTTTCGCTGTCTCCCAGATAATCCAGCAGCCAGGCCATAGCAGGCGAGACATCATTTTGCTGCCATGTGAGGCAGCAGGCCGCATCCGGGAACGGATTCTCCAGCGTCAGCTCAACCCACTCTCCGGTATCGATGCGCGGACGCGCGAAATGAACGGGCACCATCGCGACGCACAGCCCGGCGCTGAGGCACGTCGCCGACGATTCCCAGTCAGGGGCCACCACCCGCC
>NZ_QFXN01000063.1:0-298 GCF_003144775.1 Enterobacter sp. CGMCC 5087
GGGCTGGGCAAATCCTGAACCAAAGTCCTCGCGCCGGCGGTTCAGGGTTTTCCACGCCTCCAGCATGGCCGCGCGGGCGGAACTGTAGTTCACATCAGACCAGTCCTGGCTGATTTGCTGGGCTGAAAGGCCTGTGGCGGCGGCAAGGTTTCGCAGCATGGCATTTTCAAAATCGGCAAAATTGCTGGTTGGCCGCGCCGCATCCACCGTGCCGATTTCTTCACTGGGCCACAGCTTCATGATCCCCACGCCGTGATTCATCATCAGGCGGTTGTCGCTGTAATACCCGGCTCGCGCA
>NZ_QFXN01000037.1:0-13955 GCF_003144775.1 Enterobacter sp. CGMCC 5087
ACGGCCAGTTGCGCAGCGTGTCATCGCTCAGCGGCCCTTCCATCGCCGCCAGCGGATGGTCGCTTGCCACCACGCATTTCCAGCTCAGCATTCCCATATCGCGAAAGGCGTAACGTCCCCCGACCGGGATCGCCTGCGTGGCCCCAATCGCCATCTCTGCCCTGCCATCCGCCAGCGCATCCCAGACGCCGTTAAACACCTCCTGCGAGACCCGCAGCTCGACGTCAGAAAAATGTCGGTAGAAATCGACGATCATCTGCCGGGTGCGTTCCGGCTTAACGATGTTGTCCACCGCGATGGAAAGATGTCCCCGCCAGCCGTTAGCGATCTGCTGACACTGTTCGCGGGTGATCTGCATTTTTTTGATAACAGAACGCCCTTCCTTCAAAAACCACGCGCCTGCGGGCGTTAATTCCACATCGCGATGCCGCCGTTCAAACAGCGGAACCGCCAGCCACTCCTCAAGCTGACGCACCGTGTAGCTGATTGCCGAAGGGACGCGGTGCAACTCCTGCGCCGCACCGCTGAAGCTGCCGTTACGCGCAACAGCATCGACCACTTCAAGAGAATAATCTGACCACATTTTCTGCCTGCAAAATTTTTGAATGCACCCGCCAAATATTAGCGTTTCACAAGCGCCTTTGCACTCCCTACACTCAGCGCCAATGTATACCTGCCTCCTCAGGAGAATAAAATAATGCAACCCAGGAACGGTTTTTTAGTCTGGCTCGGCGGCTTAAGCGTGCTGGGCTTTTTGGCCACCGATATGTACCTGCCGGCGTTTGCCGCCATGCAGGAAGATTTACAAACGCCTGCCGCCGCCATCAGCGCCAGCCTGAGTTTATTCCTCGCCGGCTTTGCCTTCGCTCAGCTGCTCTGGGGACCGCTTTCGGATCGCTTTGGTCGTAAACCGGTACTGTTGCTGGGCCTGGCCATTTTTGCGGTGGGCTGCCTGGGAATGTTATGGGTACGCGATGCCACCTGGCTGCTGGTGCTGCGTTTTATTCAGGCCGTGGGCGTCTGTGCCGCGGCCGTGACATGGCAGGCGCTGGTCACCGACTATTACCCGGCTAACCGCACAAACCGTATTTTCGCCACCATTATGCCGCTGGTGGGTCTCTCACCTGCCCTCGCTCCCCTGCTGGGCAGCTGGATCCTCGCGCATTTCGACTGGCAGGCCATTTTCGCCACGCTGTTTGCCATTACCCTGGTCCTGATGCTGCCGGCGTTCGCCCTCAAGCCCGCGCATAAAAAAGAAGCGCATACTGACGCGAAGCCGATTACCTTCACGTCTCTGCTCAGCACCAAAGCGTATCGCGGTAATGTCCTGATCTATGCCGCCTGCTCGGCAAGCTTCTTCGCGTGGCTCACCGGCTCGCCGTTCATTCTGCACGATATGGGCTACAGCCCGGCCGCCATCGGCCTGAGCTATGTTCCGCAGACCATCGCTTTCCTGGTGGGCGGGTACGGCTGTCGCGCGGCGCTGCAAAAGTGGGAAGGTCAGCAGATGCTGCCGTGGCTGCTGGTGCTGTATGCGCTGAGCGTCATCGGGACCTGGGCCGTTGGCTTTATTCCCGGTGCCGGTCTGGCTGAAATTTTGATCCCATTCTGCGTGATGGCCGTTGCGAACGGGGCGATTTACCCTATCGTTGTAGCCCAGGCGCTGCGTCCCTTCCCGCAGGCGACCGGCCGCGCCGCCGCGCTGCAGAACACCCTGCAGCTGGGGCTGTGCTTCCTGTCAAGCCTGGTGGTCTCGGCGCTGATTGCCACGCCGCTCCTGACCACCACCAGCGTGATGCTGGTGACCGTTGCGCTGGCGGTGTTGGGCTATCGCATGCAGGCAGCCGCGCAGCGTGAGCAGGCTAACCGCGCACAGGTTGAAACGTCGCATGCATAATCGCGCCGGAAATCATGTTAATTTTCAGTGATTAGGTTGCTAAGAATTTTCTGTTGAATCACCAAATTTTGAGGCCTATACTAAATTTGGTTCGATTAAATACGATAAATATTAAGTGTTAACGGGAGCCGGAGTGCTCCCGTTTTACCATGGAAGGCATTTCGGCAAGGGTTATCTCCCTTCCTCTGTTCTACGTCGGATATTAGCCTCGCGGTATTTACCGTGAGATTTCTCACAAACCAAAAAAAGCGTCTACGCTGTTTTAAGGTTCTGATCACAGTAGGGTGATGGAGAAGCTATGAGTTCATCGTGTATAGAAGAAGTCAGCGTTCCGGACGACAACTGGTCCCGGATCGTCAGTGAACTGTTAGGTCGAGCAGGCATCACTATCAATGGATCATCGCCATCCGATCCTCAGGTTAAACATCCCGACTTTTTTAAACGCGTGCTGCGAGAGGGATCGTTAGGCCTGGGAGAAAGCTATATGGACGGCTGGTGGGAGTGCGAACGTCTGGATACCTTTTTCGCCAGCGTGCTGCGTGCCGGTCTTGAAAATCAACTCCCTCGGAATCTGAAAGACACTTTGCGTGTCGCCTCTGCCCGACTGTTTAATCTGCAAAGTAAAAAACGCGCGTGGATCGTCGGCAAAGAACACTACGATCTGGGCAACGACCTGTTCAGCCGTATGCTGGACCCTTTCATGCAATACTCCTGCGCCTACTGGAAAGACGCGTCGACGCTTGAAGAGGCCCAGCAGGCTAAGCTGCGTCTGATTAGCGAGAAGCTTCAGCTCCAGCCGGGTATGCGCGTACTGGATATCGGCTGCGGCTGGGGTGGGCTGGCGTATTTTATGGCGAAGCACTATGGCGTCAGCGTGGTCGGCGTGACGATCTCAGCGGAACAGCAAAAAATGGCGCGGGAGCGCTGTGAGGGTCTTGACGTGGATATCCGGCTGCAGGATTACCGTGACCTGAACGAGCAGTTTGACCGGATCGTCTCCGTCGGCATGTTCGAGCACGTGGGGCCGAAAAACTACGCTACCTATTTTGAGGTGGTGGATCGGAATCTGAAACCGGACGGCATCTTCCTGCTGCACACCATCGGCTCTAAGCGAACCGACAATAACGTCGACCCGTGGATCAACAAATACATCTTTCCGAATGGCTGTTTACCGTCCGTCCGCCAGATTGCCAACGCCAGTGAACCCCATTTCGTGATGGAAGACTGGCATAACTTTGGCGCGGATTACGACACCACGTTGATGGCCTGGCATGCGCGTTTTCAGGAGACCTGGCCTGAGATTGCGGACAACTATTCTGAACGATTCAGGCGGATGTTTAGCTATTATCTGAATGCGTGCGCGGGGGCGTTTCGCGCACGGGATATTCAGCTCTGGCAGGTGGTATTCAGCCGTGGGATTGAACACGGACTACGTGTCGCACGCTAAAAAATAACCCCGGATACCCGGGGTTATTTTTTATTCTTCTTCTTCGGCGGTCTTTATTATTGCCGCTTCTTTTGCTGCCAGCACGCGTTCAACCGTATCCACCACCGCCTGGGTTTGCGGATCAATTTCAATATTCACGCGGTGCCCCAGTTTTTTGGCGCCCAGCGTGGTGCGCTGCAGCGTTTCAGGAATTAAATGCACGCAAAAACGCGTTGGCGTTACTTCACCCACCGTCAGGCTAATCCCATCGATGCCAATAAATCCTTTATAGAGGATGTATTTCATTAATGAAGGATCCTGCATTTTAAACCAGATTTGACGGTTATTTTCCGAGGTCACGATTTTTGCCACTTCAGCGGTGGTCATGATGTGCCCGGACATCAGGTGGCCGCCAATCTCATCGCTAAACTTCGCCGCCCGCTCAACGTTGACAGTATCTCCTACCGCCAGCTCGCCCAGGTTGGTGATGCGCAGCGTCTCTTTCATTAAATCAAAGCTAATCTGGTTGCCGTTAATTTCGGTAACGGTCAGGCAGCAGCCGTTGTGAGCAATCGACGCGCCGGTTTCAATACCCTCAAGCATATATTCCGGCAGCTCAACAACATGAGTACGGAAATTAGGTTTTTCATCAATGGACACCACTTTGGCGGTGCCCTGCACAATACCAGTAAACATGCTTACAACTCCTGTTTTTTCCGGACGGTGGTGACACCGTTTAATCCCACCACAATAACAGTTGGAAAAAGAGGTTGCCAGCGGAGCGCATTTTCTGGCGATTTTTTCACTAGATAAATAGCTAAAGCCCGCTACAATAGCTGGCACCCCCCTGCATTTTCTTCTTGCTGCCCGTTTCGGCGGCTTTTTTAGTCTCTCAAATAACTACAAAATAAAGGTGTTCACGTGCAGAAGTACATGAATGAAGCGCGCCAGCTATTGGCACTGGCTATACCAGTGATCGTCGCGCAAGTGGCCCAGACCGCAATGGGATTTGTGGATACGGTAATGGCAGGTGGCTACAGCGCCACCGATATGGCGGCCGTGGCTATCGGCACGTCAATCTGGCTTCCGGCCATCCTGTTCGGCCACGGTCTGCTGCTCGCGCTCACGCCGGTTATCGCTCAGCTCAATGGCTCGGGTCGTCGCGAGCGCATTGCCCATCAGGTTCGTCAGGGTTTCTGGCTGGCAGGGTTTGTTTCCCTGCTGATCATGGTCGTGCTCTGGAACGCGGGCCACATCATTCGCGCTATGCATAACATTGACCCGGCACTGGCTGATAAAGCCGTGGGCTATCTGCGCGCCCTGCTCTGGGGTGCGCCCGGCTACCTCTTTTTCCAGGTGGCGCGTAACCAGTGTGAGGGCCTGGCGAAAACCAAGCCCGGGATGGTGATGGGCTTTATCGGCCTGCTGGTCAACATTCCGGTGAACTATGTCTTTATTTACGGTCATTTCGGGATGCCGGAGCTCGGCGGCGTCGGCTGCGGCGTGGCGACGGCTGCCGTTTACTGGGTGATGTTCTTCTCCATGATCGCCTTTGTAAAACGCGCCCGTTCCATGCGCGATATTCGCAACGAGAAAAGATTTAGCACGCCGGACTGGAACATCATGACGCGTCTGGTGCAGTTAGGGTTACCGATCGCCCTCGCCCTGTTCTTTGAGGTGACCCTGTTTGCCGTGGTCGCCCTGCTGGTCTCCCCGCTGGGCATTGTGAACGTGGCCGGGCACCAGATTGCGCTGAACTTCAGCTCCCTGATGTTCGTCCTGCCGATGTCGCTGGCGGCGGCGGTGACGATCCGCGTCGGCTTCCGCCTGGGCCAGGGCTCAACGCTGGATGCGCAAACGGCCGCCCGGACCGGGCTGGGCGTCGGCGTCTGCATGGCTGTCTGTACGGCGCTCTTTACCGTTGCATTACGCGAGCAGATTGCCCTGCTCTATAACGACAACCCGGAAGTGGTCACGCTGGCATCGCACCTGATGCTGCTGGCCGCGATTTACCAGATCTCTGACTCCATCCAGGTGATTGGCAGCGGCGTGCTGCGTGGATATAAAGACACGCGCTCCATCTTCTTTATCACCTTCATCGCCTACTGGGTGTTGGGTCTGCCGTGTGGCTATATTCTGGCCCTGACGGACTTAGTGGTTGAGCGCATGGGGCCGGCAGGGTTCTGGATGGGCTTTATCATCGGCCTGACGTCGGCGGCGATTATGATGATGATGCGAATGCGCTTCCTGCAGCGCCAGCCATCAACGGTCATTTTGCAGCGCGCGGCACGTTAACGACGCGGTAGCCGCCGCCCGGCGGCTACTTTCTCTTCACTTTGCGCGGTAATGAAGCAATCGCGTGAAATCAGAGAGAAAAATGCATTTTCCCTCTTGCCACCTCGGTGCTGTGCCGCTAATATTCGTCCCCGTTGTCAGCGACAACACGTTGCGTTCATAGCTCAGTTGGTTAGAGCACCACCTTGACATGGTGGGGGTCGTTGGTTCGAGTCCAATTGAACGCACCATTCTGCGTCCGTAGCTCAGTTGGTTAGAGCACCACCTTGACATGGTGGGGGTCGGTGGTTCGAGTCCACTCGGACGCACCATTTCAGTCCTGAAATGGTGCAAATCCTCTTCTGATATCCTGAATTTTCCTAATCCCTTATTTTCATCATTATTCTCCTGCTACGCTTTTCTTATGGAAAAAACACAGGAAACGTGTTGATGAAGAAGATCGCGATTATCGGCTCCGGCCCCACAGGGATTTACACCTTTTATCACCTCCTCAAGAACAGCACGCCGCTCTCCGTTTCCGTTTTCGAACAATCCGAAGACGCTGGCGTGGGTATGCCCTATAACGACGACGATAATTCCCGGCTGATGCTGGCGAACATTGCGAGCATTGAAATCCCGCCCATTTTTATCACCTATCTCGACTGGCTCAAGGAACAGAGTGACGCCCATCTTGCGCGCTTTAAGGTTGATAAAACCCGCCTGCATGACCGGCAGTTCCTGCCCCGGCTTCTGCTGGGTCAATATTTCCGCGACAGCTTTCTTTCCATCGTAAAAGAGGCAAAAAGGCTGGGATTCAACGTTGATGTCCATGAATCTGCGAAGGTCACAGACATCATTCCCGCGACAACCGGCGTTACGCTTTCCGTCAACGGCAGCGTCTTGCCTGAACAATTCGACCTTGCGGTTATCGCCACCGGCCACGTCTGGCCAGACGAGGACGAATCCACGCGCACGTTCTTCCCAAGCCCCTGGTCCGGTCTGATGGACGCCAGTATCCCTCCCTGCCGCGTCGGTATCATGGGGACATCGTTAAGCGGTCTCGACGCGGCCATGGCGGTGGTGATGCAGCACGGTGAATTTCGTGATGATAAATTCGTGCTGGATAAAGGCAGCGACGCGTTGAAGATTGTCCTGATGTCCCGGACGGGCATTCTGCCGGAAGCCGATTTTTACTGCCCTATTCCTTACGAACCGCTGTCGGTATTGACCGAAGGCGTGGCTGAAAGCGAGATTGCCAAAGGATCGGATGGCCTGCTCGACCGTATATTTACCCTGATGGTCAAAGAGCTTCAGCTCGCTGACCCGACGTGGTGCGAGAAAATATCGCTGCATAAGCAGAATGCGGACAGCATTCGTGAGGCCTGGTTTGAGGATCGTAAACGGCACGGCCCCTTTACCTGGGCGGAAGAAAATCTCAACGAGGTTGAACGCAACAAACGGGAACGCCGTACCGTGGCCTGGCGCTATACCGTGCTTCGGCTGCATGAAGTGGTTCAGGAGATCGTCCCCCATCTCGATGAGCAAGACGGTGAACGCTTCAGTCAGGGGCTGGCTCGGGTATTTATCGACAATTATGCCGCCATTCCTCCGCAGTCTATCCGCAGGCTGCTCGCACTTCGCGAAGCCGGCATCATCAGCGTGGCCGCGCTCGGTGACGACTACACGCTCGACGTTGGCAGCGATCGAACGGTGATAACCACAAAAGAGACCGTCTATCGTTACAACGTATTTATTGACGCACGCGGACAAAAGCCGCTCAAAACGAAAGATCTGCCTTTCCCGACGCTGCGAAAACAGCTGGAAGCAACCGGCGATGAGATACCCGATATCGGCGAGGATTACACCTTAAAAGCGCCTGACACCGTGCGCGGACGCATCGCCTTCGGCGCGATACCGTGGCTGATGCACGACCGTCCCTTCGTTCAGGGGCTGGCGGAATGTGCAGAGATTGCAGAAGCGATGGCGAAGGCGGCTGAAAAACCCGCGTCGGGATCGCGGAGAAGGTTACCGTATATTGAGATCTGACAGGGCTTCCATGCCCTGCTGTCGGTAATTACTCGAAGAAGACTTCCGGGTTTTCCGACAGCGAAACGAAACTTTTCGTCGCTTTATCCAGCGCGAGGATTTCGCCGCTTTCAATATCGTACACCCAGCCGTGCAGTCGGATGGAGTTATTACGCAGGCCCACCGCAACGGACGGATGGGTCTTGATGTTGCTCAGCTGCGCAAACACGTTTTCCTGCACCATCGCATTGACCTTATCGATCGGCTTATCCCAGGTTTTCTTCTCAACCACGGCTTTCGCCGCGTCGGAATAGCGCAGCCAGTGTGACACCGCAGGCATCGGCTCCAGGTTCGCGTTATCGGCGATCGCCTTCATTGCGCCACAGTTGGAGTGACCACAAATCACGATATCCGTGACGCCCAGCGCCACCACGGCGTATTCGATAGTGGCGGACACGCCGCCAGGCTCCGGCCCGAAAGGCGGCACGATGTTGCCAGCATTACGAATGACAAAGAGTTGTCCTGGCTCTTGCTGGGTGACCAGTTCCGGGACCAGACGGCTGTCGGAGCATGAGATGAACAGCGCTTTGGGATTCTGGCTGGACGCTAAACTGCGGAAGAGTTCTTTACGTTGCGGGAAAATCTCTTTTTGAAAGCTGAGAAAACCTTCAATGATATGTTGCATAGCAATGTCTCTTTTATCTGTTTTAGTTTAGGCATGATCGAGATCACACTCGTAAAGTTTACCCATCGTGGTTTACTTCAGACAAGCAATATATTTCTGGCCCGACCGCTGCACGATCTCGTCCGCACTGGCCAGGATGTTCTGCCCTTCGAACGCGCCGTAAAGACGTTCAAAGGTTTTGCCTTCGAGATGACTCACCACCGACGCCACCGTTCGGGCCGGCAGCGGAAGATAGTTCGGGTAGCTCCACATAAACGAGACGGCGTCTTTACCCGGCGTGACCTGCAGAATATCGCCAACCAGCAATACCCCGTCCCCCTCCTGCCAGTGCAGCACCGTTCCCCCGGCAAAATGCCCACCCAGACGCAGCAGGGTAACCGACGGGAAAATATCCAGCGCATCCCCCTCCCAGAAATGAATGGCCGGGCTGTCGCGCATGACCCACTCTCTGTCGCTGGCGTGCAGATACACCGGCGCATCAAACGCCGCAGCCCACTCCTGCATGGTGGTGTAATAGTGCGGATGTGAAATCGCAATCGCGCTGATGCCGCCGAGGGCGGTAACGAGCGCTTTGGTTGCGGGGTCGAGGTTGGCGATGCAGTCCCAGAGGATATTGCCGTGGGGCGTTTGCAGGAACAGCGCCCGCTGGTTTATCGCAAACGCGGGCACCGTTTTGATCCCAAACAGCCGCGGCTCCAGCTGCTGCCATTTATTGCTATGGGTGGCGGTGACGGTGTCGAGATCGGTCCATGCCTGGCCCGTGGCGGGCACGTACTGGCGCTCATCCTCGCAAATCGGGCATCTGTCCGGGCGGGCATCGTAGGCGGTTCCGCAGGTTTTACAGAGTGTAATCATGTGCTCTCCTCAGCGATAAAGCACTGAGTATGGCAGGGATTATCCTTATGTGCTGCGAGGTACATTGCTGGCTTTTTTTGCCCTATACTGTGCCAGTATCGAAAACTGAACAGAGCAGGTGCAACATGGAAATTGATCTCGATAACTTAGTGTTTAACGGTCTGGATGAAGCAGAAGAGCGTAATGCCGAACGTCTGGACGACGCGGATAAAAAAGCGCAGGCGATTGTCGCCGACGACGACTGCGGCGACGCCTGCAAGATCTAATAAAAAAGCACCGGGAAACCGGTGCTTTTTTATTTCACTCGTTAAACGTCACGCACACTTCGTTCCAGTAGGTTTCGCGCGTGCGGCGCAGTTCAGCGTGGCGTTTTATCATGGAACCACTCCGGGTCAATGTTGGCAACGTCGACGCCATACAGGCTGGCGACAGGCAGGATCGACTCAAGAACACGTTGCGCGCTGTTCTCCGCATTCGCTGGCCGGGCCGCAAAAAACCGCCGTAACGTGCTGATCCATTTTTTCATCGTCTTACCCTCTCTCGCCGTATCTGCCTTCAGTTAAGCACCCCAATCCCGTGCAGGGGAAATACCAAAATCCACTGTCGATGTGCAGGATCTGCAAATAGCACCCTCGTCCTTTTCACTCTTCATTAACACCTTGTTCACTAATGCTTTTTTGCTCATAGCAAAGAACGATTTCTTATTTGGCGATAGCTTTCCCTTATGGGAGCGTAACGGGGTAAAACAAAAACAACGGGATGGCGAATGACTATGGCAGCAAAAATGAAAGGGTTTAAAAAACGGACGCTGGCTCTGGGCGTAGTGGCAGCCTGGGGCCTGCTTTCAGCGCAGGCGCAGGCCGATCGGCTGGCGGATATTAAGGCCGCAGGGGTGGTGAAAGTGGCCACGTTTGACGCCAACCCGCCGTTTGGCTCGATTGATGCAAAAACGCATGAGATCGTGGGTTATGACGTGGACTTTGCCAAAGCGCTGGCAAAATCGCTCGGCGTGAAGCTTGAACTGGTTGCCACCAATCCGGCCAACCGCATTCCGCTGCTGCAGTCCGGCAAAGCCGACCTGATCGTGGCGGATATTACTATCACCCCGGAACGCGCACAGGTCATTGATTTCTCGACGCCTTACTTCGTCACTGGCCAGCAGTTCCTCGTGCCGGCGAAATCACCGGACAAGCTCGATGACTATAGCCGGGCGCGCATTGGCGCAGTCAAAGGCACAACAGGCGAGCAGGCGCTGCACCAGCGTTTCCCGCAGTCCCGCGTCCTCTCTTATGACGACATTCCCCTGGCGCTGACCGCACTGCGCAACGGCAACGTACAGGCCATCACTCAGGACAGCACCATTCTGGCCGGTCTGCTGGCGCAGGCGCCGGACAAAGCGAACTTTAAAATCCTGCCCGACCTGCTCAGCAAAGAAGAGATTGGCGTTGGGGTGAAAAAAGGCGAAACGGCGCTGCTGAAGGCCGTTAACGACGAGCTGGTTAACCTCGAGAAGACCGGTCAGGCAGCAAAAATCTACGATGTCTGGTTTGGCCCAAACACGCCTTCCCCACAGCCTCGCGCCTTTAAAATAGAAGCCAGATAATTATGCTCTCAGGTTTATTTTCACACTCCGCGGCCGGTGCCGCGGATTTTTCACATCTGGAACAGGCCAGCGTCGAGTTTCGTCACGTGGACAAACGCTACGGTGATCATCAGGTTTTAAACGACATTAACCTCACCATCACGCCCGGTGAAGTGGTCGCCATCCTCGGCCCGTCGGGTTCCGGTAAATCCACCCTGATTCGTCTCATCAACCAGCTTGAAACCCTGAGCGGCGGAGAGATTCTGGTCGACAACAAGCCTACCGCAAAGCTCTCCGGTACCGGGCTGCGCCAGCTGCGAAGCCGCGTGGGGTTTGTGTTCCAGCAGTTCAATCTTTACGCCCACCTCACTGCCAGCCAGAACATTACCCTGGCGCTGGAGCACGTTCACGGCTGGAAGCCGCAGCCCGCACGGGAGCGCGCGCTGGCCCTGCTGGAGAAGGTCGGGATGCTGGAAAAAGCCCACCATTTCCCGGCAGAACTTTCCGGTGGCCAGCAGCAGCGCGTCGCGATTGCCCGCGCCCTGGCCTCTTCACCGCAAATCATTCTGTTCGATGAACCCACCTCCGCGCTGGATCCGGAGATGATTGGTGAAGTGCTGTTCGTGATGAAAGCCCTCGCCCACAGCGGGATCACGATGATCGTGGTGACCCATGAGATGCAGTTTGCCCGGGAAATCGCCGACCGGATTGTCTTTATCGACGGCGGGCAGATCCTGGAAACCGCGCCGCCGGCACAGTTTTTCAGCCAGCCAGCGCATCCGCGCGCGCAGCGCTTCCTGCAAAAGGTGCTCAACCCGCTGCATCAGGAGCATCTGTAATGCCCGCGCTCGACTGGCAGGGGGTACTGACCGGACAGCCTCTGCAGTGGATATTCTCCGGATTTCTCACCACCCTGTGGGTAACGCTTGCCGGGATGCTGCTGGCCAGCCTGCTCGCACTGCTTTTTATGCTCCTGCGCCTTTCCGGGGGACGCGTCGGGAAAGCGATCGTCAGCGGCTGGGTATCACTCTTTCGCAATACCCCGCTGCTGGTGCAGCTACTGTTCTGGTATTTTGCCGCCTGGAACGGGCTGCCGCAGGCGTTTCGTGACGCGGTCAACGCCGATCACAGCTGGTCGATTCTGCCCGGCGACGTCTGGTGGTTTACGCCCGAATTTTTATGCTCTGCCTGGGGGCTGGGCGTTTTTACCTCGGCGTTTTTAATCGAAGAGGTGGAAGCAGGATTGCGTTCCGTGCCCGCCGGGCAGCGGGAGGCGGCGCTCGCCCAGGGATTCTCCACGTGGCGCTTGTTTCGCTTCATCCTTCTGCCGCAGGGCCTGGCTAACGCCTGGCAGCCCGTTGTGGGCCAGTATCTCAATCTGATGAAGCTCTCCTCGCTCGCCAGCGGGATTGGCTTCGCCGAGCTCACCTATCAGGTCAGGCAGATCGAAAGCTATAACGCGCACGCGCTGGAGGCGTTTACCCTCGGTACCGTGCTCTATCTGCTGACCGGCCTGGTCATGGGGATGGTGCTGGTACGCCTTGGGCCACAGGCGAAACGTAAACGCCCGAACGTCGTCATCGCAGGGAGTGAAAAACATGATTGCCGGACTTAATGTCATCACCGATAACCTCGATTATCTGCTGTGGGGACGCGCGGCAACGGGTGAACCGGGAGGCGTACTGCTTTCGTTAATGATGGCAGCAGGCGCTGCGGTTATCGCTCTGCCCGGAGGGATACTGCTCGCGTGTCTGGCCTGGCGCTTTACCGGGCTCGTGCGAAAGGTCCTCTTTTTATGGGCAGAGCTGATTCGCGGTATCCCGCTCATCTTCGTAATTTTCTGGATGTGGTATCTCCTGCCGCTTATGACCGGGGGGGATCTGCCGGGGGCGCTGACCGTCACGCTGGCGCTGGCCTGGTTTACCGCAGCAACAGTAATGCACTCGGTGCTAGCCGGGCTGAGCGCGCTGCCGTCCGGGCAGTACGAGGCCGCGCTGTCTCAGGGCTTCAGCACCCAACAAACCCTGTGGCGCGTGCTGCTGCCGCAGGCGCTGAGGAATATTCTGCCGTCGCTGGTGGGGATTTTTATCAGCCTGCTGAAGGATACGTCGCTGGCGTTTATCGTGAACGTACCGGAGCTGACCACGGTGGCGGGACAGGTCAACAACCGGGTGCAAATCTACCCGGCGGCCATTTTTATCTTTACGGGCGTGGTCTACTACCTGCTCTGCTGCTCGCTCGAGCAGCTTGCGAAACGCTGGCGCCTTACCCGGCCAGCGCTTTAACCACCGTTTCCATCGCTTCGGTTGTCAATTCACTGCGTTTAACGCGCTGGTTCGCCAGCGCGGTACGCAGGACTCCGGCAATGACAATATGCTTTGGCTCCTGCCCTAAATCACGCATCTCAAGCACGACCTTCCCGACCACCCGGCACATCTCCTGATACAGCGCTTCATCTTTGGTCACGTTACCCATCGTCATCACTCCATTGCCTGTTAAACGTTGAGCTTAAATGATTCTCCAGCCGGATACAAAAAAGAAGCCCGGCGAGAGACTCGCCGGGCTTCATCTGTAAAATCAGTAAATTAGTTGTTTACTGGGATGACCGCGCCTTTGTACTTGGTGCGGATCCAATCCTGAATCTCTTTCGAGTGCAGCACGTTCACCAGCGCAACGATGTCTTTCTTCTTCTCGTCACCGCGATGCACGGTAATGATGTTGGCGTACGGGTTGTTTTCACCGCTCTCTACCGCAATCGGGTCGTGAACCGGATCCAGACCCGCGTCAATCGCGTAGTTGGCGTTGATCACTACCGCATCGCCTTCGTTGTTGTTGTACATCTGCGGCAGCAGAGAGGCTTCCACGTTCGGCGTGAACTTCAGCTTTTTAGGGTTCTCAACGATGTCGCTGATGCGCGCGGTCACTTTATCGATGCCCGGCTTCAGCTTGATCACGCCCTCTTTCTCGAAGATGGAGAGAATACGCCCCTCTTCAGAAACCGCATCACGCATGATGATCTTGCCACCTTCAGGCAAGTCTTTCAGCGACTTGTATTTTTTGGAGTAGATGCCGATTGGCTCAATGTGGATCGCGCCCGCACTGACGAAATCGTAGTCTTTATCGCCCGCATGATCCTTCAGCACGCTGTTCAGGTAAGGAATGTGCTGGAAATAGTTCGCGTCGATGTCATGACCCGCCAGCGCGGTGTTCG
>NZ_QFXN01000038.1:0-27451 GCF_003144775.1 Enterobacter sp. CGMCC 5087
GTAGTCCTGGAACGGTTTGATCTCCAGGTCGATACCCTGCTTCGCCAGAATTGGCTTTGCCTGCTCCAGAATTTCGGCGTGCGGCGTGTTGGATGCGCCCACGGTCAGGGTGTCGGCCCAGGAGGCAAAGCTCAGGGCGCTCAGAGTTGCGGCGGCGATCAGTGTCAGTGTCTTTTTCATGATGTGGTTCCTGTGTGTTATTAGAGATTATCTTTTGTCTAACAGTGAAGTAATGACATCGCCGCAGAACTGGATAATGAAAACGATGATCAGAATGGTCACCGTTGCCACCAGCGTGACGTCACCATGGTTGCGCTGGAATCCTTCCAGATAAGCCAGATTTCCCAAACCACCGGCGCCAATCACCCCCGCCATTGCGCTGTAGCTCACCAGCGCAATCAGCGTCACCGTAATACCTGATACCAGTGCGGGTGATGATTCCGGCAGTAAAACCCGAAACACTAACGTGCTCAGTCGTGCGCCCATCGAGCGCGTTGCTTCGATGACGCCTTTATCCACTTCACGCAGGGCGATCTCCACCAGGCGTGCATAGAACGGTGCCGCGCCCACAATCAGCGCCGGCAGCGCCGCGTTGGCGCCAAGAATGGTGCCGACGACGGTCTTGGTGAACGGGATCAGCAGGACAATCAAAATGATGAACGGAATAGAGCGGAACACGTTCACCACAATCGAAATCACGCTGTAAACCGTGCGGTTATGGAACAGACCGCCGCGCGCGGTTAAAAACAGCGCCAGACCCAGCACGATGCCCAGCACAAAGGTCGCCACGCCGGACAGCGCGGTCATGTACAGCGTCTCAAGCGTCGCCGCCCAGAGCTGATCCCACTTGAGATGCGGAAAGAGATTCTCAGCCATGTTTAATCACCTCGCCTTCAATATCGCTGTGCTGCAGGTCGGCGAGGATATTGTTCAGTTGTTCGTCAGATGCCACGACGTGCACCCAGAGTTGACCAAACACGCCGTGAGCGGTTTGGGTCATTTTTCCGTGCAGGATGTTAAACGGCAGGCCGTAGCGCAGCGTCAGTTCGCCCACAATCGGCTTATGCGTGCTGTGCCCGGTAAAGGTCAGCCTGATGACCGTCCCTTCCAGATCGTTTGCCAGTTCGGTATTGAACGTTTCTTCTTCAGCGTACTGGCTCACCTGACGCACAAACTGCTGCGTAATCGGCTGCTGCGGATGGGTAAAGACGCTCAGCACGTCTCCCTCTTCCACCACCTTACCGTTCTCCATTACCGCCACGCGGTCGCAGATTTTGCGCACCACGTGCATCTCGTGCGTGATGAGCACGATGGTCAGCTTAAAGCGGCGGTTAATATCCAGCAGCAGATCGAGGATCTGATCGGTGGTCTGCGGGTCAAGCGCGGAGGTGGCTTCATCGCAGAGCAGCACATCCGGGCGATTAGCCAGCGCACGCGCAATACCCACGCGCTGCTTTTGACCACCGCTCAGCTGCGACGGATAGGCATGCTCGCGGCCTTTCAGGCCGACCAGCTCCACCAGCTCGGCGACGCGCGCCTTGATGCTGGCTTTTGGCACCCCGGCGATTTGCATCGAGAACGCAATATTCTCGCTGACCGTGCGCGACCACAGCAGGTTAAAGTGCTGAAACACCATGCTGATCTTCAGACGCGCCTGGCGCAGCGCTTCACCTTTTGCGGCAGAAATGTTCTGCCCGTTGATGGTTACGCTGCCGCTGCTCGGTTTTTCCAGCCCGTTGAGCAGGCGGATAAGCGTGCTTTTACCTGCGCCGCTGTAACCAATGATCCCGTATATCTGTCCCTGTGCTATCGTCAAATTGACGTTATCAACGGCTGTGAGTGCCACCTTTCCGTTGTCAAAAACCTTCGAAATATTGCTCAGTACAATCATTCTTATTCATTATCCGTGCCGCCCGTGGCGGTTTAGCAGTATGGATGTCCAAACGATAGTAAACAGCCGTTACCAGCTTTTAAATGAACAAAAAAGAATGTGTTATAACTTTCCGAAATAAACAGCGGATTTACCGGGTGGGAAGCATTTAGACCAATTTCAGCAATGATTATCTGCCGGATGCATATCTGCTGGCGGACGGGCGCAAAAAACGGTCATTTTTGCAGCATTTTATCCCGGTATAGCCATCCTCACATCCAGACAACTTTACGTCTTGCTGTCCTGACATCCAAAAATGGCATTTATATTCTTTTCTGTTCTAAAGAGCAGTGAATGGTTCTTTATTGCGAAAATTTCGCCGCTCTATCATCCCGTCATGACATCCAGAAAGGAAAACATCATGACGATTTACCACTCCGTCACCGAACTGATTGGCCGTACCCCGCTTATCCAGCTGCACAAGCTTGATACCGGCCCCTGCTCGCTGTTCCTGAAGCTGGAAAACCAGAATCCGGGCGGCTCTATTAAGGATCGCGTTGCGCTGTCGATGATTAACGAAGCGGAGCGTACCGGCCAGCTGCAGCCGGGCGGCACGATTATTGAGGCGACGGCGGGGAATACCGGTCTCGGCCTGGCCCTGATTGCCGCTCAGAAAGGCTACTCGCTGATCCTGGTGGTGCCAGACAAAATGAGCCGCGAGAAGATTTTCCACCTGCGCGCGCTGGGTGCCCAGGTGGTGCTGACCCGCTCCGACGTCAACAAGGGCCACCCAGCCTACTACCAGGATTACGCCCAGCGCCTGGCCAGTGAGCTGCCCGGCGCGTTTTACATCGACCAGTTCAACAACGAAGCCAACCCGCTGGCGCACCGCACCACCACGGCGCCGGAACTGTATGAACAGCTTGACGGCCGGATCGACGCCATCGTCGTGGGCGTCGGCTCAGGCGGCACGCTGGGCGGCCTGCAGGCGTGGTTCGCCGAGCACTCTCCGCATACTGAATTTGTCCTGGCAGACCCGGCCGGATCCGTTCTGGCCGACCAGGTGGAAACCGGACGCTACCACGACGCGGGCTCCTGGCTGGTTGAAGGTATTGGCGAAGACTTTATTCCGCCGCTGGCCCACATTGAAGGGGTGAATCGCGCCTGGCGCATCACCGACCGAGAGGCCTTCACCACCGCGCGCGATCTGCTGAAAACGGAAGGCATTCTGGCGGGCTCCTCCAGCGGCACGCTGCTGGCGGCCGCGCTGAAGTATTGCCAGGCGCAGACCGCGCCGAAACGCGTGGTGACCTTCGCCTGCGACAGCGGCAATAAGTATCTCTCGAAGATGTTTAACGACGACTGGATGCGACAGCAGGGGCTCATCACGCGCCCTCAGGCCGGCGACCTCTCCGACTACATCGCCCTGCGTCACGATGAAGGCGCCACCGTCACCGCGGCCCCGGACGACACGCTTTCCACCGTACTGGCACGCATGCGCCTGTATGACATCTCCCAGCTGCCGGTGCTGGAGAACGGCAAGGTGGTGGGCATTATCGACGAGTGGGATCTTCTGCGGCATATCGGCGGCGACGGCGACCGCTTCGCGCTTCCGGTGACGGCAGCCATGACGCGCCAGGTGGAGTTCCTTGATAAACACGCCCCGGATAGCGCCCTGAACGCCATCTTCGACCGCGGTCTGGTGGCAGTGATTAATGACAACGACCGTTTTCTCGGTCTGATTACGCGCAGCGACGTTCTGACCGCCTGGCGCAACCGTCTTCAGCAATAAAGGAATCGATGATGAAAAACCTGGCTACCCTGAGCGTACACAGCGGCGAGTTCAACGACCAGCACGGCGCCGTCATGCCGCCGATTTACGCCACCTCGACGTTTGCGCAACCGTCACCCGGCGAGCATACCGGCTATGAATATTCCCGCAGCGGCAACCCTACACGCCATGCGCTGGAAACCGCCATCGCCGAACTGGAAGGCGGCACGCGCGGCTACGCCTTCGCCTCCGGTCTGGCGGCCATCTCCACGGTGCTCGAACTGCTGGACAAAGACAGCCATATCGTCGCCATTGATGACGTTTACGGCGGGACGTACCGCCTGACTGAAAACGTGCGCAAGCGCAGCACCGGCCTGCAGGTCAGCTGGGTTAAACCGGACGACTTAGCCGGTCTTGAGGACGCCATCCGCCCGGATACCCGCATGGTGTGGGTCGAAACGCCAACCAATCCGCTGCTGAAGCTGGCGGATCTGGCGGCCATTGCGGCGATCGCCCGCCGTCATAACGTCATCAGCGTGGCGGACAACACCTTCGCGTCGCCGGTGATACACCGTCCGCTGGAGTCGGGTTTCGATATCGTGGTGCACTCCGCCACCAAATACCTGAACGGCCACTCTGACGTGGTGGCCGGGCTGGCGATTGTCGGGGACAACAGTGAACTGGCGGATAGGCTGGGCTATCTGCAAAACGCGGTAGGCGGCGTACTGGATCCGTTCAGCAGCTTCCTGACGCTGCGCGGTATTCGCACACTTGCGTTGAGGGTAGAAAAGCACAGCACCAACGCGCTGGCGATTGCGCAATGGCTGGATCAGCACCCTCTGGTCGAAAAGGTGTTCTATCCCGGCCTGGAATCGCATCCGCAATATCAGCTTGCCCGCACGCAGATGGCCCTGCCCGGTGGGATGATTTCAGTCGTGGTAAAAGGGGATGCGCAACGCGCCACCGAGGTGATTCGCAACCTGAAGCTGTTCACCCTCGCGGAAAGCCTCGGCGGTGTGGAAAGTCTGGTGAGCCAGCCTTACAGCATGACGCACGCCTCGATTCCGCTGGAGCAACGCCTGGCAAACGGCATTGTGCCGCAGCTTATCCGTCTGTCAGTCGGGATTGAAGATCCGAAAGACCTGATTGCCGATCTCAGCCTGGCGCTGCAAAAATAAGCAAAACGCGGCAGGTCAATCACCTGCCGTCATAAGTTGTCATCATGGCTTAACGCCTTGATAACAATATTATGTGAAACTGCACAGATTATTTCTGAAACACCGTTTCCATTTTCCTTTTATCTTAAAATCAGCGTATAATGCGCGCCTAATCCCTGGTGAATGGTTTCAGCGCTTGGAATACAAAAAACAACGTACAACTTCTCCCCTCCTTCGTTGGGCTGTCACTCAGGCACACTTTCTTCTGCACGCTCATTTGATGTCTCCTATCCTTAGTGCGTGTCATATACTCTTTTGCAACACAGGTTTGACTCCGCGGCGGTGCGCCCCCGGAGCGAGATTTCCATATCCTTCCCAACTTAAAGACTAAGACTGTCATGAAAAAGACGAAAATTGTTTGTACTATCGGCCCGAAAACCGAATCTGAAGAGATGCTGACCAAAATGCTGGACGCCGGCATGAACGTGATGCGTCTGAACTTCTCCCACGGTGATTACGCAGAACACGGTCAGCGTATCCAGAACTTGCGCAACGTGATGAGCAAGACCGGTAAAAAAGCTGCCATCCTGCTGGACACCAAAGGTCCAGAAATCCGTACCATCAAACTGGAAGGCGGTAACGACGTCTCTCTGAAAGCGGGCCAGACCTTCACCTTCACCACCGACAAATCCGTTGTTGGCAACAGCGAAATCGTTGCAGTGACCTATGAAGGCTTCACCAACGACCTGTCCGTCGGTAACACCGTGCTGGTAGACGATGGTCTGATCGGTATGGAAGTCACCGCTATCGAAGGCAACAAGGTTATCTGTAAAGTGCTGAACAACGGCGACCTGGGCGAAAACAAAGGCGTTAACCTGCCGGGCGTTTCTATCGCGCTGCCTGCGCTGGCTGAAAAAGACAAACAGGACCTGATCTTCGGTTGCGAACAAGGCGTTGACTTTGTTGCGGCCTCCTTCATCCGTAAGCGCTCAGACGTGGTTGAAATTCGTGAGCACCTGAAAGCGCACGGCGGCGAGAAGATCCAGATCATCTCCAAAATTGAAAACCAGGAAGGCCTGAACAACTTCGACGAAATCCTCGAAGCGTCTGACGGCATCATGGTTGCACGTGGCGACCTGGGCGTAGAAATCCCGGTCGAAGAAGTGATCTTCGCGCAGAAGATGATGATCGAGAAATGCGTGCGCGCGCGCAAAGTGGTTATCACCGCAACACAGATGCTGGACTCCATGATCAAAAACCCACGCCCAACCCGTGCAGAAGCAGGCGACGTGGCTAACGCCATCCTCGACGGTACTGATGCCGTTATGCTGTCTGGCGAATCCGCGAAGGGTAAATACCCGCTGGAAGCAGTGACCATCATGGCTACCATCTGCGAACGTACCGACCGCGTAATGAAAAGCCGTCTGGACTACAACAACGACAGCCGCAAGCTGCGCATCACCGAAGCGGTTTGCCGCGGTGCAGTAGAAACGGCTGAGAAGCTGGAAGCGCCGCTGATCGTGGTTGCCACTCAGGGCGGTAAATCAGCTCGCGCGGTGCGTAAATACTTCCCGGATGCGACTATCCTGGCACTGACCACCAACGAAACCACGGCTCGTCAGCTGGTGCTGAGCAAAGGCGTGATCCCTCACCTGGTGAAAGAGATCGCGTCTACGGATGATTTCTACCGTCTGGGTAAAGAAGTGGCGCTGGAGCTGGTGGATCGTGGTCTGGCACAGAAAGGTGACGTTGTGGTCATGGTTTCTGGCGCGCTGGTACCAAGCGGCACAACCAATACCGCATCTGTTCACGTGCTGTAATAATTCCCGAACGAATTAATTTGGATAAAAAGCGCCCTCCGGGCGCTTTTTTTATTCCTGGCATTAGCCAAAGTCATTCAAATTGCAAATCGGGTTTCTCTATTTAATTGCGATTTATCTAAGATGAATCCGATGATAAATGCCTTTTTTTCCTTAGATTTTTGCCCGAAAAGGGCCGATTCGATGCTTCTTTGAGCGAACGATCAAAAATAGGTGTATTCCCATCAAAAAAATATTCTCAACCCAAAAAACTTTGTGTAATACTTGTAACGCTACATGGAGATTAACTCAATCTAGAGGGTATTAATAATGAATCGTACTAAACTGGTACTGGGCGCGGTAATCCTGGGTTCTACTCTGCTGGCTGGTTGCTCCAGCAACGCTAAAATCGATCAGCTGTCTTCTGACGTTCAGACTCTGAACGCTAAAGTTGACCAGCTGAGCAACGACGTGAACGCAATGCGTTCCGACGTTCAGGCTGCTAAAGACGACGCAGCTCGCGCTAACCAGCGTCTGGACAACCAGGCTACTAAATACCGTAAGTAATAGTACCTGTTAATAAAATGGCGCACATTGTGCGCCATTTTTTTTGCCTGAGTCAAACGGCTACTGCGTCACCTTCTCCCCTTCATCTTCCGCTACCGCAGCAGACACCCGGCTGTTCTGCACCGACAATACGCTATTGCTGGCTGAAGGACCGCTCCCTGACGACACGATAACCGGGATGCCCGCACGACGTGCCAGGGCTTTCTCAATCAGCGCCTTATCGCTTCCAGCCTGAGAAACAAAGTTCGCAAAGTCGGCGGAGTGGGTAATGGGCGAGACCTGCGGGTTTTCTCCCTCAGCCTGCGCCAGCGGGCGATGGACTTCAATATAGCGTTTACCATCCGGCTCCACGGAGAACTTCACGGGTTCATTGATAATCTGTACCCGCGTGCCAACCCGCACCTGTTCGAACAGCGCTTTGATATCCGGGGCGTTCATCCGCATACAGCCGGAGCTGACCCGCAGGCCCACGCTGTCCGGCGCGCTGGTGCCGTGGATGAGATATTCCCCGTTGCCCACGCCTAAACGCAGTGCAAAGCGCCCCAGCGGGTTGTTTGGCCCGGCAGGTACCACCGGAGGCAATTTAATGCCCTGCTCCAGAGAGCGTGCTCTGATGCCCGGCGTGGGTGTCCAGGTGGGATTCGGGATCTTCTGGCTCACCCGCGTGGTCGTCACCGGCGTTTCCAGCCCCAGCTGTCCGATGCCGAGCGGGAAGACCTGAACGATATTTTCTCCCGACGGGAAGTAGTAGAGCCGCAGCTCAGCGAGGTTCACCACAATCCCCTCGCGCGGCGTGTCCGGCAGCAGCATCTGCGACGGAATGGTAATGACGGTTCCCGGCGCAGGGTTAACCGGCGCAATGGTATTGTTCGTTTCCAGAATCACCTGCGCCGCGGTATTAAACCGGCGGGCGATGGTCTGCAGCTTATTATCCCCTTCCTGTATCGTGTAGGTTTGATTTTGCCCAATCAGGCGACTGCCTGCGGGCGGCAACGGATAGTCCATCGCGCGGGCCGAATTAAGTGCGCCGAGCGAACTGAGGAGTAATAGAGTTATTAGAGACGCGCGCTTCATGCTGAGATTCCTTATTCACTGGCAGGACGCCAGAAAGCTGAAAAACCAGCGAGGCGGGAACCACCTCGCGAAACAGAATGAATGCTGTTCTGTAAGTCTAGCTAAGGATTGCAGCTTTGGCGCGGATCGCGCGAATCATCGCTTCCAGTCCCTGGGAACGAGACGGGGTGAGGTGTTGGGTCAGGGCCATTTTTTCAAACCACGGGCGGACATCAAACGCGACAATATCCTGCGCCGACATCCGGTGGTAAAGAATAAAGACGACCGCAATAAGCCCTTTTACAATGGCCGCATCGCTGTCGCCGTGCAGTGCTATCGTGCCGTCGTCAGACTGTTCCATCACAATCCACACCTGGCTCTGACAGCCCTGAATACTGTTTTCCGGGTTATGCGCCTCTTCACCGAGCGGCGGCAGACGCTGCCCCAGCTCGATGATATAAAGGTACTTCTCTTCCCAGTTTGCGCAACGCCCAAAGTTACGCAGCAATTTGTCTCTGTCCGGCAGTTCTGCCATCTTTTGCCTCTCCGTTAGCCCAGCAGCTGGTGAGTGCGCTTAAGCCCCGCCACCAGCCTGTCGACTTCTTCCGTTGTGTTGTACATCACCAGCGACGCGCGGCACATTGCCGGCACCTGGTAAAACGCCATCAGCGGCATGGCGCAGTGGTGCCCGGTACGGACCGCCACGCCGTAGTTATCGAGGAAACTGCCCACGTCATAGGCGTGATGTTTCCCGAGATTAAACGCGATCACCCCTTGCCGGTCGGCAGGCCCGTAGAGGGTCAGATCCGGCACGCTGGCAAGCTCGGCAAGCGCATAGTGCATCAGCAGCTGTTCGTACTCCTGAATGCTATCAAGGCCGATTGCGGAGACGTAGGAAACCGCCGCCCCCAGCCCGATAATCCCGCCGGTGTTGGGCGTACCCGCCTCAAAACGCCACGGCGCGCGCGCGTAGGTCGTGCCTTCGGTCAGGCTGACGGTGGCGATCATCGAGCCGCCCCCTTCCCACGGCGGCATCGCCTGCAGAATGTCTTCCTTCACGTAGAGCACGCCGATCCCGGTCGGCCCATAGAGCTTGTGGCCTGAGAAGACGTAGAAATCGCAGTCCAGCGCCTGAACGTCAACCGCGTGGTGCATTACCGCCTGGGCGCCGTCAATCAGCACCTTCGCGCCGGCCTGATGGGCTTTTTCGACAATCTCTGCCACCGGGTTTTCAGTCCCGAGCACGTTAGAGACTTGGGTGACCGCCACCAGCCGCGTGCGGTCATCCAGCAATGCGTCGAGCTGCTCGAGCTGCAGCGTCCCGTCAACGTTCAGCGGAATGACCCGCAATTGCGCGCCAACGCGCTCGCAGAGCATCTGCCACGGCACGATATTGGCGTGGTGCTCCATCTGGGTGATGATAATGTTATCCCCCGCGTGGACCTGCGCGTTGCCCCAGCTGTTGGCGACAAGGTTGATTCCTTCGGTGGTTCCGCGCACGAAGACCAGCTCCTCAGGCGATTTTGCATTGAGGAAGGCGGCAATTTGCGTGCGCACGTTTTCCATACGCTGGGTCGCCTCGGCGCTCAGGGTATGAATACCGCGATGCACGGCGGCGTAGCCGTGGCGATAAAACTCGGCTTCCGCATCCACGACCGGGTTCGGCTTCTGCGCGCTGGCCGCGCTGTCCAGATAGGCCAGAGGAAGACCGTTCACTTCACGGGTCAGAACCGGAAAATCTGCCCGCACTTTCTCGACGGGAAAACTCATGCTTCGCCTCCAGGCAGACGCTGACCGATACGCGCCAGCACCTGCTGTTTCAACTGACCATCGTTCAGCGCTTCCGTCAGTTCGGCGGCAAACGCATAGATAATCATTTTCTGCGCCGCCTGCTGGTCGATGCCGCGGGAACGCAGGTAGAACATCTGCTCGTCGTCGATGCGCCCGACCGTTGCACCGTGGCTGCACTTCACGTCGTCGGCGTAGATCTCCAGCTGCGGTTTGGTGTCCACCTCCGCCAGGCGCCCTAACAGCAGATTGTTGTTGGTCATCTGCCCGTCGGTTTTAATGGCGTGCTGCGCCACGTTAATCAGGCCGTTAAACACCGCGCGACCTCTGTCACTGACGATGGTTTTATGCAGCTGGCGGCTGTTGCAGTAGCCCTTGTTGTGCTCCAGCCAGGTGCGCGTGTCGCACACCTCTGATTTAACCGGCATCGCCAGGCTGTTGATGCGCAGCGTGGTGTTTTCACCGTTAAGCTGAGTACTGGTGTTGTGGCGCAGCACCGACCCGCCGAGCAGGAAGCTATGGCTGTAGGCTGCGGCATCTTGCCCAAGTAAAATGTCGTTATGGGCAAAGTGGTGGCTCTGCGGGTTCTCGAACGCCAGCTTGACGTGGTGAAGCTGGGCATTGGCCGCAACATTCATCGTCAAACGCGAGCCGGTAAAATGGCGCGTCTCGTTGAGGCTGACGTAATGTTCAATCACCGTGGCCTCCGCCCCCTCCGCCAGCTCAAGATGATGGCGATAGTGCGCGGTGTTGATTTCGTCGCCGTCCAGCCCCTGGGTGATGTGCATCAGCAGCAGCGGCTTTGCCGGACGCTGGTTACGCTTCACGCCGATATGCGTCACGCTGCGGGCCAGGCTCTCGGTCAGGTGCAGGAAAACCTCAGGCTGAACCGGGGCGCTCAGTGGCTGGCGATCGTCGTTTATCACAATCTCAAATCCGCTCCCCTGAAGGGCGTCGCTCAGCTCCGGACGGAACTCACCGTCGACAAACACCAGGCGCACGGCATCCACGTTTACGGCCAGCGCGTCACGCTGCGCCGGGGTGAGATCCGCCAGACGGGTCACGAACTCGGCGTTCAGCAGGCCATCAAGCGGGGTGTATTTCCAGTTCTCGTGCTTACGCGTCGGCAGGCCGAGGCGCAGCATCTGCTGAAGATGCTGCTGCGCCTGCTCGGAGCGCGTGCCGCCCTGGGCTTCAAACAGCCGGTGCCACTGCTGGAGCGCATTACTGCTGTTCGGTAAGCCAGCCATAGCCCTGCTCCTCCAGTTGTTTAACCAGCGTGAAATCTCCGGATTTCACAATACGCCCCTGGTAAAGCACATGGACGTAATCCGGCTTGATGTAGTCCAGAATGCGCTGGTAGTGGGTGACGATAATGAACGAACGCTTGCCGTCGCGCAGGGAATTCACCCCGTCAGCGACAATCTTCAGGGCGTCGATATCCAGACCGGAGTCGGTCTCATCCAGAATGCACAGCTCGGGCTCCAGCACGGCCATCTGCAGGATGTCGTTACGCTTTTTCTCGCCTCCGGAAAAGCCAACGTTAACCGAACGGGTCAGCAGATCTTCCGGCATTTTCAGCAGCTTGATTTTCTCTTCCATTAAATCCTGGAAGTCGAAGCGGTCGAGCGCCTCCAGGCCGCGATACTTGCGCACCGCATTCAGCGCCGTCTGCAGGAAGAACTGGTTGCTGACGCCCGGAATTTCGACCGGGTACTGGAAGGCCATGAAGATGCCCTCTCCCGCGCGGTCTTCCGGTGACATCTCCAGAAGATCTTTGCCGTTAAACTCGACCGAGCCGTGGGTTACCTCATAATCTTCGCGGCCCGCCAGCGTCGCAGAAAGCGTACTTTTCCCGGAACCGTTTGGCCCCATGATGGCGTGAACTTCACCCGGCTTAACGTCAAAATTGAGGCCACGCAGGATGGCTTTGTCTTCTACGCTAACCTGTAAATCTTTAATGCTTAACATGTGCTTTCCTTAACCGACGCTGTGTTCAAGACTAATGGCGAGGAGTTTCTGGGCTTCAACGGCAAATTCCAGCGGCAGTTCAGAGAACACGTCCTTACAGAAGCCGTTAACGATCATCGAGATGGCGTCTTCTTCGCTGATCCCCCGCTGCAGGCAGTAGAAGAGCTGATCTTCCCCAATCCGCGACGTCGTCGCCTCGTGTTCAAGCTGGGCCGTGTTGTTACGGCACTCGACGTACGGGAAGGTATGCGCCCCGCAGTCTGCGCCAATCAGCATTGAGTCACACTGGGTAAAGTTTCGCGCATTGGTGGCCGTCGGCATGATTTTCACCAGCCCGCGATAGCTGTTCTGGCTATGCCCGGCAGAGATCCCTTTCGAGATGATGGTCGATTTGGTGTTTTTACCAATGTGGATCATCTTGGTGCCGGTATCGGCCTGCTGGTGGCCGCTGGTCAGCGCCACGGAGTAAAACTCACCGATGGAATTATCCCCGCGCAGGATGCAGCTCGGGTATTTCCAGGTGATGGCAGAGCCGGTTTCAGACTGGGTCCACGACATCTTGCTGTTTTCGCCTTCGCACAGCGCGCGCTTGGTGACGAAGTTCAGGATACCGCCGGTATTGCCGTCGCCCGGGAACCAGTTTTGTACCGTGGAGTATTTCACCTCGGCATCTTTGTGGATGATGACCTCCACCACCGCCGCATGCAGCTGGTAGCTGTCGCGGACCGGGGCGGAGCACCCTTCTATATAGCTGACGTAGCTGCCTTCATCCGCGACCAGAATCGTGCGTTCGAACTGGCCGGTTTTTTCGGCGTTGATACGGAAATAAGTCGACAGCTCCATCGGGCAGCGCACGCCTTTCGGCACATAGATAAAGGTGCCGTCAGAGGCTACCGCCGCGTTGAGCGCCGCAAAGAAGTTGTCGTTAGAGGGCACCACGGTCCCAATGTACTTTTTCACCAGTTCCGGATGATCGTGAATCGCTTCGCCGAAGGAGCAAAAAATGATCCCCTGCTCTGCCAGCTTCTCGCGGTAGGTGGTCGCCACCGAGACGGAGTCGAAAATGGCGTCCACCGCCACCTCTTTCCCTTCGCGAACAGGCACGCCAAGCTGGTTAAAGGCCTCTTCCACCTCTTTGCTGAGGAAGCTGTTTTCAGCGCCAGTTTGCTGCACCGCGCCGGGCTGCGAGGCGCAGGTATCGTCACAGCTGCCGCAGGAGGGCGCAGAATAGTAGCTGTAATCCTGATAGTTCAGCTTGTCGTAGTGCGCTTTCAGCCAGTGCGGCTCTTCCATCTCCAGCCAGGCGCGGAAGGCGCTCAGGCGGAACTCCAGCATCCACTCGGGCTCGTTACGTTTCGCCGAGATCGCCCGCACGACATCTTCGTTAATGCCTTTCGCCAGCTCATCGGTCTGCAGCTGGGTGAAGAACCCCTCTTTATAGTTGAGGTGCCCACCGCTCCAGGTATTTACATCACTCGTTGCTTCAGTATTACGAGACATAGTACCGCCTATACCCCAAAGCTTTCGCCGCAGCCGCATTCGTTCTGGGCTTTCGGGTTATGAAATTTGAATAACTGGTTTAAGCCTTCGCGGACGTAGTCCACTTCGGTGCCGTCAATAAACGGCATGGCCTGCAGCGCGACGTACAGTTTCGCGCCGTCCGTCTCGAACACCAGGTCATCTTTCTCGGGTTCGGTGACGGTATCGAGCACGTAGCCGAAACCTGCGCAGCCGGTCTGTTTGACACCCAGGCGCACGCCGAGGATCTCGGGCTTTTTCGCCACCAGCTCGTGAATATGTGCCGCCGCCGCTGGCGTGAGCGTTAAGCCGCGCCAGGCGAAATCGGCAGGATTAAAGGTTTCTGAATGCAGTTCCATAGGTCCACCTCATCTGATAAGCCATCAGGGCATAACACCATGTTAGTGATAACGATTATCACTTCAACCCTCTGTTAGCAGGGGCATTCGGCTAAAGCGCCCTTTTTGCCTGGTTTTATTAAGCATAGACCCTGTGAGAGGATGCAGTCAGGATGGATGTATTTGTTCAATGCATTGATTAATAATGCATTTCGTCGCGGCATTCATAACGAAGAGAAGAAAAGTAAAATATGCATCGGAAATGCCTATTTTTGAGATAGATTTTGCACAGAAAATGACAAAAACAAAAAAGGCCCTTAAGGCCTCTTAATACTCAATGATGAAATGCGACAGCAAATCCCTGTTCACGCCAGTGGTCGAGCTGTTCCTGCTGGCGAGGCGTTGGGGATTTCCCCGTCCAGACGAAGATTTTTTGCCCAGGGAACAGTTCAGGACGCGGCGAATCAATAGGTTCCGCCAGGACGTCAATGTGCCAGCCCTTCTGCGCCAGGCGCGCAGCTTCCAGCCACAGGTGGGTGCGGTCATCGCATTCCCAGCCAATCAACAGTGCGTCTTTACCGGCTTTCTTGCGGGACTCCGCCAGGCTTGCAATCGCGAATTCAATCAGAACTCCGTCTAACAGGCTTGCCATGTGACGCACGGTATTTTGGTCCTGGTTCATGCGCTGACGGACGGGAGAGATAATATTGTCTATCAGCGCGTCTATCGCGTGATCGCGGCGGAACTCGCCAATTTTGGCACGCAGCTTTGCCGGGCTGGCGTAACGCAGAACGGTCATCATCTCTTCCTGGAATGAAGCCCAGTTGCCCTGCGTCAAAACTTCTTTGTTTTCCAGCAAGGCTTTGACTTTTCCGACCGAGACGCCGCTTTTCATCAGGCGTTTGATCTCTTCGATACGCAGGATATCTTCATCGTCAAACTGACGATGGCCCCCTTCGCTGCGCTGCGGCTTCAACAATCCATAACGGCGCTGCCAGGCACGCAGCGTAACGGGGTTGATACCGCATCGTTCGGCCACTTCGCCGATACTGTAATAGGCCATTAACTCCCTCACGCTCAGAACTTCCATACCTAACTGCACCAACCTTATCAGATTGTACACACTATTTGTATAACTAAGACCGCATTTTGAACCGGTGAACGGGGTTCTTTTCCATCCACCTGTTAATACATTGTTGTATAAAATTTGCCGTTCGTACAGTTAACTCTGCCGGATTGTGTACAGCTTTATCAGAATTCGAACTTTTTCTCCGGCCACGCAATCGCGGGAATACCGCCGTGTCGCGGGCTGGCAAAAAGATGCCCCTGGAACTGGGATATTCCCGCTGACTCCAGCCACATCCACTCTTCAGCCTTCTCTACCCCCACCGCGCAGAACTGGATCTCAAGCGAGGCACAGCATTTGATAATCGCCTGGATAATGGCCTGTCGGGGACCGCTTTTATGCACGTTTGCGACCAGATCGCGATTAATCTTAATTCTGTCCGGCTGGAACTGAGCCAGCAGCTGTAACCCGGCAAATCCGGCACCAAAGTGATCGATCGTCACGCTGATGCCCGCGCTTTTTAACTGCCTGACCGAATCCGTGAATTCATCGAATCGGGAAATGGCTTCGCTCTCGGTAAACTCCACCACAATTTGCTCGGGTACAAACCCATTTGCTTCAATGGCGGTGAGCAGGAAATCAACGGCGTTGGGAATGTTGACCAGCGTCATCGGCAGCAGGTTAAGGGATAACGTCTGGTCCTGTAGCCCCAGCGCGCTGGCCATTGAGAGCGCAACCTGCTTGCTTTGTAAATCCGAGGCATACACGTCGTCACGCGGCAGACTGGCGAAGTAAACTCCCGGCGCGCCGCCGTCAGGCGTGCGGAGAAGCGCCTCCCAGGAGACGACCTGCTGCATAAACGGATCGACTATCGGCTGGAACGCGAAGCTGCAATCCGCCCCTTTCGCGACCACCTCGGGCTGTGCGGACAAGCGCGTCTCTTCGCGCACGAATTCCCAGGAATCCGCAGGAGGCAGTTCAAAATAGTTCGCTTTTTCCGTGGCCTCGACAAAGGTGCGGAAAAACTGCAGCGGGCGGTCGTTATACGTCAGCTGATAGCGCGTCGTCCCCCTGTTGAGCACCTCTTGCAGCACTTCGTCCCTGTCGAAGTGGCGCAAATCAAAGAGCTCCATGCCCACGTTGCCAAAACGCCGGACAGGTCCGTGATCGCGCATCAGCTCCACTACGTTGTGGTGGCGAGGGTCGTTGCAAATCTGCTCATAGATGGCAGAAACGTGTTCCACTGGCCCTTCAAGCAGCTGAAAAAAATGTGTGCCATTAAACAGCAGGATCCCCGTGATATTGGATTGCTGGTTTTTACTATTTGCAGCAGCAACCATGACTTCCAGCGCTTTCACTGGAACGTCCTCGCAGATATGACTGCGGTAAATGATGGTGGTGAGCATGCGATTCCTGGGGTTAGGGGTTTGGCCACAAAAGAGGTGGATAAGGTTCATTTATAGCACATTAATTGCCTGACAAATAATTTACATCTCAACCGTTTACGGCAATTTAAGAAACGTTTTTCCTGGCTGTACAACTTAACAGCCCTCGACCATTTTGTACAATATATCCTGTAATATTACCTCTCTACCACACAAACACAAATTACTGAATATAAAGAACTTTATAAAATATATCGAAGAAATATTAAAAATCTGTACATTTTAGATGTACAGATTTGGAAATTATGTATACCTTAAATGTAACGTTACTGATTACAAAATTTTACAGGAGCGAAACATGCAGCAGAAAGGTTACGTCGCAGATTCCGCAGCAGCAATCGCACAGTACTTCGAAAAAGCCGTGCTTCCTACCCAGCAGGAGACGCTGGGCCAGGTGGTTGTTGAAATTCTCAGCGACGGGCGAAATCTGAATCGCAAATCGCTTTGTACAAAATTGCTCAGCCGCCTCGAAAAGGCCGATGGCCCGGAAGAGGAAGAGCATTACCACAAGCTGCTTGGTCTGCTCTTCGAACGGTAAGGATATGAAGAGCAGTAACGCAGACAAACTGATCGACACGCTTATCGGCGAAGCCGTTCTCTCTCTTTTGAAAGAGCGGGGACCGGTAACAACCGAAGGATTGCTTCAGCGTCTGCGGATCATGAAAGAACATGAAAAGGATCCCCGGCGGCGGGAGACACTTGCGGTGGTGATTGCCGAGATCGGCTCAAACAGCACCGCCTTTACACGTCGCAGAACCGCGCAAGGACGAACGAAAAGAGAGGGACCTCTCAACGATAACCGGGACAATGTTGTGCCGTTGTTTGGAAGTGGAAAACCGTCCGATCCAAAGAAAATACATTGACTGCAATTAACAGCTACGGTGAGAACAAATGAGACAAAATATTCAGCTTCAACCCGAGTACCACTCTGCTTTTTTAGACAGTGCGCTGTCGGAATACTTCCGTCACGCAGGCGATCGTTTTGCTGAAGAGTCCGCTGTTTTTTCTACTGCAGTACGCTGTGTTCTGGCCTCCGAAGGTCATCTGTCCAATAAAGCGATTATCCTCTGGCTCATTCAGACGCTGGAAGCCACTCACGACGTGGTTCAGGCGGATGTGATTCGCAAAACGCTGGAAATTGTCGTGGGCTACACCATGGACGACCTGTAAATTCACGGCCATTCATCCTGCTTTCGTGTCATCGTCAAAACTGACGAATGTTCTGACGATGACACGCGCCTTCCCCGCTTGACACCCTGTTAAACCAGCAAAGCCAACCTGGCACGGTTCCTGCTTACCTCTGCTTACGGGACTGGGTTTTCCAGTCAACTTTGCTTCATTTCTTAACAGGTCTGTTATTGATGAAAAAGATCGCCAGCGTCTGCCCCTACTGCGGTGCAGGCTGTAAATTAAACCTTGTCGTTGAAAATAACCGTATCATCCGTGCCGAAGCCGCAGAAGGCGTCACAAACCAGGGCACCCTGTGTCTGAAAGGCTTTTACGGCTGGGACTTCCTCAACGATACCCGTCTGCTCACCCCGCGCCTGACCCAGCCGATGATCCGCTACCATAAAGGCGAGGCATTCACTCCCGTTACCTGGCAAGAGGCTATCCGCTACACCGCGCACAAACTCAGCAGCATTAAAGCGCAGCACGGGCCGCGGTCGATCATGACCACCGGATCCTCTCGCGGAACCGGCAATGAAACAAACTATGTGATGCAAAAATTTGCCCGCGCGGTGCTGAACACCAACAACGTGGACTGCTGCGCGCGCGTCTGTCACGGCCCTTCCGTGGCCGGTTTACAGGAGACGCTCGGCAACGGCGCGATGAGCAACTCAATCAACGATATTGAAAACTCAAAATGCCTGCTGGTGTTTGGCTATAACTGCGCGGACTCCCACCCCATCGTCGCCCGGCGCGTGCTGAAAGCGCGGGAAAACGGCGCAAAAATTATCGTCTGCGATCCGCGGCGCATTGAAACGGCGCGCATTGCCGACCAGCATCTGCAGCTGAAAAACGGCAGCAACATGGCGCTGGTAAACGCCTTTGGCTACGTGCTGCTGGAAGAGGAGCTCTACGACAAAAGCTACGTGGCGCGCTTTACCGAGGGGCTTGAGGCCTATCGCCAGACGGTGAAAGACTATGCGCCAGAGACGGTTGAGCATCTTACCGGCATTCCCGCCCGCGACGTTCGTCAGGCAATGCGCACCTTCGCGGCGGCCCCTTCCGCCACCGTGATGTGGGGGATGGGCGTGACCCAGTTTGGTCAGGCCGTGGATGTGGTTAAAGGGCTTTCCAGCCTGGCGCTGCTGACCGGCAACCTCGGGCGCCCTGCCGTCGGCGTCGGGCCGGTGCGCGGACAAAACAACGTTCAGGGCGCCTGCGATATGGGCGTTCTGCCGAATATGTTCCCGGGCTATCAGGATGTGACCGATCCGGCGGTCAGGCAGAAGTTTGCCGATGCCTGGGGAATTGACGTCAATAAAATGGACGATCGGGTCGGAACGCGCATTACCGAGGTGCCCCATCTGGCGCTGGAAGGCAAGGTCAAGGCCTACTACATCATGGGGGAAGATCCGCTTCAGACCGAAGCCGATCTCGGTCTCGTTCGCAGCGGTTTTGAGGCGCTCGACTTTGTGGTGGTTCAGGACATCTTTATGACCAAAACGGCAGAAGTGGCGGACGTCCTGCTTCCTGCCACCTCCTGGGGTGAACACGGCGGCGTCTTTACCTGTGCCGATCGCGGGTTCCAGCGTTTTGGCAAAGCCATTGAGGCCAGCGGCAACGTGAAGCGCGACTGGGAAATCATCAGCCTGCTCGCCACCGAGATGGGCTACCCGATGCATTATGACGATAACCAGCAGATCTGGGATGAGATGCGCGAGCTGTGCCCGCTCTTCTACGGCGTGACGTATGAAAAAATGGGCGAGATGGGCCACGTGCAGTGGCCGTGCCCGACGCTGGATCATCCGGGAACGCCGTACCTGTATAAAGATAATCAGTTCGACACCCCAACCGGTAAAGGGCAGCTCTTTGCCGCCCCGTGGCGCGCGCCGGCGGAAACTCCGGACGCGGATTTCCCGCTGGTGCTGTGTACGGTGCGTGAAGTGGGGCACTACTCCTGCCGCTCGATGACCGGGAACTGCGCCGCGCTGCAAAGCCTGGCCGATGAGCCGGGCCGGGTGCAAATGAACCCAGCCGATGCGGAAAGGCTGGGCATCTCGGAGGGCCAGCTGGTCTGGGTGCGTTCGCGTCGCGGCAAAGTGATTACCCGCGCCAGCATTAGCGAGCGTATCAACGCCGGGGCGGTCTATAGACCTATCAATGGTGGATTGGCGCCTGCAACGAGCTGACCCAGGATAATCTCGATCCCATCTCCAAAACGCCGGAAACGAAGTACTGCGCGGTGCAGCTGGAGGCGATTGAGGACCAGCGCTGGGCGGAGGATTTTGCGGCGTCGGCGTATCAGTCAATGAAGTCGCGGCTTATTAACGCGGTGAATGTTTGAAGACAATGCCGGGTGGCGTCACCGCCGCCCGATACTGAATTTCAGACACAAAAAAGGCCGCACTCGCGGCCCTTTTACTCTCATGTACTCAATGGACGTGAACGCCCAACCGCCAGGCAAAGTAGATCTCTTCTTTCAGTTCATTCGAAGAGAGCGCCAGCAAATCTGTAAATTCCAGCTCAAGCTGTTTCAGCTTTTTCAGGTACTGCGCCGGAGACAGGTTGCTCTTATCGCGACGTAAATATTCAATTGCCAGCTGTGTTGGGGTTATTTCAGTATCCATGATGTCCTCGCTTATGTACAAAACCTGACCAGTATATCACAACAGACTGGCTAGTTTTTGACCAAAGGCAAAACATCTGAAAACTTTACACAACCGCCGTGGTCAGCCGCGACGAGCAGCACAGGCGATCCTGCTCATCGAGAATATCTATCTGCCACACCTGATGGCGGCTTCCGGCGTGCAGCGCGCGGCAAACACCGCGCACGCGCCCGCTGCGCACCGAGCGAATGTGGTTAGCATTCACCTCAAGACCGACAACCTTCTGCTCTCCTTCGGTACAGAGATACCCCGCCACCGAGCCCAGCGTTTCGGCCAGCACGACGGAGGCCCCGCCGTGCAATAAACCAAACGGCTGGTGGGTGCGACTATCGACCGGCATGGTGGCCTCAATTTCATCGTCGCCAATGCGGATGAACTGGATATCCAGCAGCCCCACCATATTCCCCTCGCCCATGGCGTTCAGCGCCTGCAGCGTGACGGCACGTTTCCAGATCATCCAATTATCTCCAGTAAAGCCTGCAATGGGTGACGCACACCGTTACCTTCTACCCGTTTTACCTGGCTGCGGCAGGAGTAGCCCGTCGCCAGACAGCGGTTTCGCGGCAAACGCTGCATCGCCTGATGCCAGGACAGCTCATAGATGCCGAGCGAGTTGGCGTGGTTTTTCACTTCGTGTCCGTAGGTTCCGGCCATCCCGCAGCAGCCTACGTTGACGCTCTCCAGCTTCGCACCGAAGCGGGCAAAAACGGACGCCCACTGCGCGGGGGCACCCGGCAGCGCGGTCACTTCCGTGCAGTGGCCGAACAGATACCACGGTTCACCGCTGACGTCCTGAACGGCCTTATCTGCCAGCGCCACCGGAAGCCACTCGTGCACCAGCATGACGTTAAAATCGCCGCGCTTATCGCCCAGCGTCTGCTTATATTCATCGCGATAGCAAAGCACCAGCGCCGGATCGACGCCGACCATCGGTATCCCGAGCTGCGCCACGCGGTTTAAGAAGTCAGACGTTTTCTGCGCGGTCTTCGCAAATCGCTTCAGGAAACCTTTAATGTGCTGCGCCTTGCCGTTGGGAGAGAACGGCAGAACCACCGGCTGGTAACCCACCTTCTCCGCCAGACGGACGAAATCGGCCACCACCTGCGCATCGTAGTAGCTGGTGAACGGATCCTGCACCACCAGCACCACCTTTGCTTTTTGCTCCGGAGCGAGCGCCTCCAGCTGTTCGAGGGTCATGTTCGCCGAACGGTGGCCGACAAGCTGGCGCTGCAGAGACGGGACCGACAGCAGCGGGAGATCGACCATGCCGATGTGTTTTTCGGAGAGCTTGCGCACCAGCGGCTGGTTGATAAAGAAGTTGAAGGTCTTTGGCGCCCGCGCCATCAGCGGCGCGTAGCTTTCCACCGTCGCCACCAGATGGTCGCGCACCGGGCGGAGGTATCGGGTGTGGTAAAGCTGCAGGAAGCGCGAGCGAAATTCCGGCACGTCGATTTTAATCGGGCACTGGGTGGAGCAGGCTTTACAGGCCAGACAGCCGGACATCGCCTCTTTCACCTCGTGGGAGAAATCGTACTCGCCCTTGTTGGCATGCCAGCTGTTGCGGGTGCGCTCAATCAGCGAGCGCAGGCTGGCCCGTTTTTCCGGCAGCTCCTGCTCCAGCTTGAGCGGATCCACCCCGCGGTCGGCCAGCAGACGCAGCCACTCGCGCACCAGCGTCGCCCGCCCTTTCGGCGAATGGATGCGGTTGCTGGTGATTTTCATCGACGGGCACATCGGGCTTTTCACATCAAAGTTAAAGCACAGGCCGTTGCCGTTGCACTCCATCGCGCCGCGCCAGGACGAGCGCACCGCAATCGGGATCTGCCTGTCGTACGTGCCGCGCTTGACGGCATCCACCTGCAGCATCGGGGCATCAACACCCTCAGGCGGGCAGATTTTACCCGGGTTAAGGCGGTTATGCGGGTCGAAAGCCGCTTTCACCTTACGCAACTCCGCGTAGAGCTGTTCGCCGAAGAATGCCGGGCTGTACTCCGCGCGGAACCCTTTCCCGTGCTCTCCCCACAGCAGGCCGCCGTATTTGGCGGTTAAGACCACCACGTCGTCGGAGATCTGCTTCATCAGGATCTCCTGCTGCGGGTCGCACATGTCCAGCGCCGGACGCACGTGCAGTACCCCGGCGTCGACGTGGCCGAACATGCCATAGCTCAGGCCGTGGCTGTCCAGCAGGGCGCGAAACTCAACGATATAATCCGCCAGATGCTCGGGCGGCACGCAGGTATCTTCGGCAAAGGGAATGGGCTTCGCCGCCCCTTTCGCATTGCCGAGCAGGCCCACGGCTTTTTTACGCATCGCATAGATACGCTCAATCCCGGCCAGATCGTTGCAGAGCTGCCAGCCGATCACGCCGCCTTCACCCTGCGCAATCAGCTCATCCAGACGCTGGCAGAGCGTGGTAACCTGACGCTCAATCAGCTCCGCATCATCGCCGGCAAATTCCACGATGTTGAGACCGAGCATCTCTTTGTCCGGCACGTCGGTAATGAGGTCGCTCACGGAGTGCCAGACAATATCTTCCCGGGCAAGATTGAGTACCTTAGAGTCGACGGTCTCCACCGACAGCGCCTGCGCTTGCACCATAAACGGCGCATTGCGCAGCGCGGAGTCGAAGGAGTCATATTTGACGTTCACCAGACGGCGAACTTTCGGCAACCGGGTGATATCCAGCCGCGCTTCGGTAATAAACGCCAGCGTCCCTTCGGAGCCGGTTAGCACGCGGGTTAAATCAAACTGGGTCAGGTCATCGTTAAAGACGTGTCGCAGATCGTACCCGGTCAGGAAGCGGTTCAGCCTGGGGAATTTATCGAGAATAAGCTGGCGGTTGTCGCGACAGCGTTCCAGCACGGTGCGATAGATACGACCGCTGGCGGTGTTGTCTTTGCCCAGCGTTTCCGCCAGTTCAACCGGCATCGGCTGGGTATCGAGAATATCGCCGCCCAGCAGCACCGCACGCACGCCCAGCACGTGATCGGAGGTTTTACCGTAGACCAGCGAGCCCTGCCCGGAGGCATCCGTGTTAATCATCCCGCCAAGGGTCGCGCGGTTGCTGGTGGAAAGCTCAGGGGCAAAAAAGTAGCCGTACGGCTTGAGATACTGATTAAGCTGATCTTTGATGACGCCCGCTTCGACCCGCACCCACCCCTCTTCCGGGTTGATCTCAATGATGCGGTTCATATAGCGCGACATATCAACAATGATGCCCTGGTTCAGCGCCTGACCGTTGGTCCCGGTGCCGCCGCCGCGCGGCGTAAAGACCAGCGAGGCAAACCGCTCCTGCGTGGCCAGCCGGGCGATAAGCGCGACGTCGGCCGTTGAACGAGGGAAAACCACGGCATCGGGAAGAAGCTGGTAGATACTGTTATCGGTCGCCATCGTCAGCCTGTCGGCATAGTTCGTGGCGGTATCACCTGTAAAACCCTGTTGCTCCAGTGCCTGCAAAAAATTAAGCACCAGCTGAACGACGCCAGGTGCCTGAGAAATCTGTGGGATCATGACCGTCGACCCTAATTAGAGTTGTATGAAATCGTTTGCGTGTATCTTAAAAGTTTTATCACATTTTTTTCTTATAATCTCTGCTGAATTACAGGCAGAATTCGCCTGTTAAAAACCGCTGAGATCATTAATGATTAAAGAGACGCGGTTTTCCGTTCCCGCCAGTCGTACTGGCGTTCTTTTAAGGAAAGTTTCATTTATGGTCAATCTTCGCCAGCCCAGGGATGTTGCGCAAATTTTGCTGTCGGTGCTGTTTCTGGCCCTCATGATTATTGCGTGTCTGTGGATTGTTCAACCCTTTATTCTCGGCTTTGCGTGGGCTGCGACCGTTGTCGTTGCCACGTGGCCTTTGCTGCTGCGCTTGCAGAAGCTGCTGTTCGGCCGCCGCGGGCTCGCCGTGCTGGTCATGACGCTCCTGCTGTTCCTGCTGTTTATTATTCCGATTGCCCTGCTGGTGAATAGCCTGGTGGATTCCAGTGGCCCGGTTATTCGCGCCATTAGCAGCGGTGACCTGACGCTGCCAGATCTCGCCTGGCTGAACAGCATTCCGCTGGTGGGCGCCAAACTCTACAGCGGCTGGCATAGCCTGCTGGAGATGGGCGGCAGCGCGCTGATGGCAAAAGTCCGCCCGTACATTGGCACCACCACCACCTGGTTTGTCGGTCAGGCGGCGCATATCGGCCGCTTTATGATGCACTGTACCCTGATGCTGCTCTTCAGCGCCCTGCTCTACTGGCGCGGCGAGCAGGTGGCTTTAGGCGTTCGTCACTTTGCCACCCGCCTGGCGGGCAAACGCGGTGACGCCGCGGTACTGCTGGCCGCACAGGCCGTGCGCGCGGTTGCGCTGGGCGTGGTGGTCACCGCGCTGGTGCAGGCGGTGCTGGGCGGGATCGGTCTGGCAATTTCCGGCGTACCTTACGCCACCGTGTTCACCGTTGTCATGCTGATGACCTGTCTTGCACAGCTGGGACCGCTGCTGGTGCTGGTCCCCAGCATTATCTGGCTCTACTGGACGGGCGATACCACGTGGGGAACGGTGCTGCTGGTCTGGAGCTGCGTGGTTGGCACCATGGATAACGTGATTCGTCCGATCCTCATCCGCATGGGTGCAGACCTGCCGCTGATCCTGATCCTCTCCGGGGTCATTGGCGGATTGATTGCCTTTGGCATGATTGGCCTGTTTATTGGCCCAGTGCTGCTCGCCGTCACCTGGCGTCTGTTCTCTGCCTGGGTGCATGAAATTCCGCCGCCGGGAACTGACCCGGACGTGATTTTGAGCGAACTGGAAGAGCTGGAAGAGAAGAACACTCATTAAGGTATGCTGCCGGGTGGCGTTAACGCTCACCCGGCCTACACTCTCCCGCATGATACTTAAACGCTGCTAAAGTATTTATTCGTTGCTCACTGGTCAGACCCGCCTTTTCAGCAGTAAGTCTACTAATAACCTCAAGAATTCTTTACGTCTCTTTAACTATTGAGACGAATCCGATCGACGCTAAATAACACAATGCCTACTATTAGCACACGGTTATAAATCAACACCTTGATTTATAAGCATGGAAATCCCCTGAGTGAAACAACGAATTGCTGTGTGTAGTCTTTGCCCATCTCCCACGATGGGCTTTTTTTTATCCTGACTACGCGCGTCTGACCTCACAGGTACTGAGCATCCGCCACTCAGCAGGCAGCACCCGCGTTTCTCCTGTCGCATTGACCGTCACCGCCTCGCGGATATCCGCCGACGATGCGCCAACCTGGAGCTCAAACTCGCCCGGCTCAACGATGCGTTTTCCGTCGCGACGGGTGAAGTTGAACATCTCAATCGGCAGCGTAAAGACGAGCGTGGCGGTTTCTCCCGGCGATAGCGTGACGCGCTGGAAGGCCTTCAGCTCCTGAAGCGGCCGCACCTGGGTGGCGACCTTATCCCTGACGTAAACCTGCACCACCTCGCTGCCGCTGCGCTCCCCGGTATTGGTGATATCGACACTGAGTATCACCTCTCCGTCGACCGGCACGCTGCTTTCGGCGACGCGGGCTGCACCCCAGCTAAACTGCGTCCAGCCGAGGCCGAAGCCAAACGGGTAACGCGAACCGAAATGGAACGCAAACGGCGTACCGCCGCTTTTGAGCTTGTGATTGTAGTAATACGGCATCGCCCCGGCGCTTTTCGGCACGCTCACCACCAGGCGACCCTGCGGCTCCGCGCGTCCGGTTAACACGTCCGCAATCGCCCAGCCCCCTTCCTGCCCCGGCGCCCAGGCCATCATCAGCGCCGCGACCTTGTCTTCCAGCCCCTGCAGGTTGTATGGACGCCCCCCGGTCATCACCACAATCACCGGTTTACCGGTGGCGACCAGCGCTTCCAGCAGCTGTTGCTGCACGCCCGGCAGGTTCAGGGAGTCGGTATCGGAACCTTCCCCCACGGTACCGCTCTGGAACAGCCCGGCGAGATCGCCCACGCAGGCCACCACCACGTCACTCTCCTGCGCGGCGTTCACGGCCTCGGGGATTAGAGTGGTACTTTGCGATACCGGTGACTGCTGCATCGGTTTGCCGCCGCTGTCGCCCGGGAAGACCGGCGCGCCCGCCATCCGTTTTTCGATGATCTGGCACCCTTTGGCATAGCGGACGTTCGATGCACCGAGATACTGCTCCAGCGCCGCGCGCGGGGTCGTGACCTGCGAGGTCTCTTCCACCATATCGCTGATGATCAAATGCACCGGGAAGCTGTAGCCGCTCAGTAACGCCAGCGGATCGTCTGCCGTCGGCCCCACTACCGCGACCCGAGGTTTGCCGCCGAGCGGTAAAATGCCGTTATTTTCCAGCAGCGTGAGCGATTTCGTCGCCACCTCCCGCGCGGCCCGGCGGGTCATATCGTTTTGCAGGTCGATACCGTTTTCATCCGCGTACGGCTTTTCAAACAGGCCAAGGCGGAATTTTTCCGTCAGCGTACGCGCCACGATCTCATCGACCTTCGCCATAGAGATCAGCCCGCGCTCTACCGCTTCCGCCAGATGCCGCGCGCAGTCATCTTTCGGCAGCTCAACGTCCACCCCGGCGTTGAACGCCAGCGCGGCAGATTCCGCCGCGTCGTGGGAAATCCCGTGGTGCTGGTGCAGCAGGCTGACGCCGCCGTAGTCCGCCACAATAATCCCGTCGAACCCCCACTGCTCGCGCAGGACGGTGGTCAGCAGGAAGCTGTCGCTGTGCCCCGGCTGGTTATCAATATCGTGGTACGCGGGCATAACCGAACCGGCGTTTGCCAGCTTGACAGCCATTTCAAACGGCAGCAGGAAGGTGTCGTTCAGCTCGCTGAACCCCAGGTGGACCGGCGCATGGTTGCGCGCTCCCTCGCTGAACGAGTGCCCCACGTAATGTTTCAGAGTTGCCAGCAGGTCGCGCTTATCGCCCTGTAAACCCTTCACGTAGGCGGTCGCCATCACGCCCACCAGCCAGGGATCTTCCCCGAAGGTCTCTTCGGTTCGCCCCCAGCGCACGTCTCGGGACACGTCCAGCACCGGCGCAAGCCCCTGCTGGCAGCCGACGGAGCGCGCCTCTTTGCCGATCTGCTCTGCCGCCCGCTGCACCAGCTCCGGATCCCAGGTCGAACCGTAGTTCAATGACGACGGGAACAGGGTGGCGTCTTTACACAGCAGCCCCACCAGACACTCTTCATGGAACAGCGCCGGGATGCCGAGCCGCGTCTCTTCCATCATCATGCGCTGCAGGCGGTTCGCGGCGCGCACGCCGGGTTTCGCGTCGACA
>NZ_QFXN01000039.1:0-8173 GCF_003144775.1 Enterobacter sp. CGMCC 5087
TTTTCGCGTCGACAATGTGGGTGCCCAGCGGCCGCGTGATCTGCCCGACGCCGAGCTTCAGCCGTTTGCTGAGCGCAGCCTGCTCGCTCACGCCGGCGAATTCGTCACTCAGATCGCTGCGCTCGCGGTGGTTACCGTTTTCATCGAGGATCAGCCAGTACGCGTGCATCTGGGCGAACTTCTCTTCCGGGGTCATGCGCGCCAGTAAATCGGCGACGCGCTCGTGCACGGGACGTCCCGCGTCCTTATAGATAGTCGTCATGTTTTACTCCTGTAGTGCGGAAGAGGTTGCCGGGCTGAGCTGCCCCGCTTCGGGTCTGACTTCACGCTTGCTGGCCAGCTCCCGGGCGATGGAATCCACCAGCCGGCTGTTTAGCTTGTAGATGGCAAGCAGCGCGACCATGCAGAGGAACAGCGCGCACGGGATAAGGGTGAAAAGCGCGTTGATGGTCGAGAGAACGCCTGGCGCCTGGGTTGCCTGGCCCGGGGCGTAATCCACCATGCCAAGCACCCAGCCGACGACCGCCCCGCCCAGCGCCAGGCCAAACTTGATGGCAAACAGCGCGGTGGAGAAAACCAGCCCGTCCAGACGACGGCCGCTCCGGTGCTCTTCGTAGTCGACCACATCGGAGAACATGGTCCACTGCAGCGGCGTGGTAAGGTTTTGAATAAAGCTAAAGACGATGTTAAGGCCAAAGATTAGCCACACCTGTGAAGGAGGCAGGAAGAAAATCAGCGCGCCGAAAATAACGAAGGAGATAATCGTCCACTGGTAGGCGCGCACGCGGTCAAATTTCCCCAGCAGCCGTTCAGATAATAATGCGCCGCTTAAGGAGGCCACCATGCCGGAAACAATAAAGGCAAAAACCAGATCCGGACGCAGCAGCACATAGTTCACGTAATACATGGTGGCGGAACCGCGCGTCACCACCGCCGTTAACAGCAAAATATTAAACAGGAACACAATACGCCACTGGCTGTTACCGGCCAGCAGTTTTAAATCGGTGAGCATGGAGCCGGAGGTATCATTGCGCGGAGAATAACGCTCGCGGGTCATCAGGAAACAGCAGAAGAACAGCACAATGCCCAGCAGCCCCATCAGGCTCATGGCATAGAAATAGCCTTTCTGCACGTTGCCCTGGCCTAACAGTGAGACCAGCGGCAGGGCAATAACCGTCACGATAAGCCCGCCGATAAACGACAGGCCAAAACGCCACGACTGCAGAGAATGACGCTCGCGCGGATCCAGCGTCAGCGCGCCGGGCATGGCGCAGTAAGGCACGTTAATCGCTGAGTAAATCAGGCTTAAGATAGCGTAGGTTACGCAGGCGTACACGATTTTCGCCGTCGGACCAACGTCCGGTACATAGAAGGTAATGAGGCAGCTCACGCCAAACGGGATGGCAAACCACAGCAGCCAGGGACGGAAACGTCCGTGACGCGTCCGGGTGCGGTCAACCAGGGCGCCAATGCACGGATCGACAAAGGCATCGACCACGCGCACCACTAAAAACATGGTGCCCATAATCGCGGCGGGTAGCCCAAAAACATCTGTATAAAAATAAGCGAGAAATAACGTTGCCGTTTGCCAGACCAGCGCGCTGGCCATATCGCCTAAGCCATAACCTATTTTATCTTTGGTACGCAATACAGAGGAGAGTGTCATTGTTATTTGCCTTTTTATCAGGTTAAAACGTATTTCAACCAGTTGCGCAACTTCTTAAGGGAAATGCGCAGTAAGGCTCAAGTATTAGCAACGGTTTGCGCGCTAACAATTGTCTAAATTGACAGACAAATTATGATATTTGGTTTTTTACTTTATTTGTGATGGGGAGCAAATAAGAAAAGAAATAAAAAAGGCGAGGAATAATATCCTCGCCTTTTCGGGTCAGCGTGGCGTTACTTGTTCAGTTCCGCCAGGCTCAGCCAGGTTTGCACCACGGTGTCCGGGTTCAGGGACAGGCTATCGATCCCCTCTTCCATCAGCCATGCGGCAAAGTCTTCATGGTCGGATGGACCCTGACCGCAGATCCCGACGTATTTACCCTGCTTCTTCGCCGCGCGGATGGACATGGAGAGCAGCGCTTTTACCGCCTCGTTGCGCTCGTCGAACAGCTCGGAGACCACGCCGGAGTCGCGGTCCAGACCCAGCGTCAGCTGCGTCATGTCGTTCGAGCCGATAGAGAAGCCGTCGAAGTGCTCCAGGAACTGCTCGGCAAGCAGGGCGTTGGACGGGATTTCGCACATCATGATGATCTTCAGCCCGTTCTCGCCGCGCTTCAGACCCTGACGCGCCAGCTCGTCCACAACGGCTTTCGCCTGATCCACGGTACGCACGAACGGGATCATGATTTCGACGTTGGTCAGCCCCATGTCGTTGCGCACGCGTTTCACCGCTTCACACTCCAGCGCGAAGCAGTCGCGGAAGCTGTCGGACACGTAGCGTCCGGCCCCGCGGAAGCCCAGCATCGGGTTCTCTTCTTCCGGCTCGTAGCGCTCGCCGCCGACCAGGTTGGCGTACTCGTTAGACTTAAAGTCAGACAGACGCACGATCACGCGTTTTGGATAGAAGGCAGCGCCCAGCGTCGCGATCCCTTCGGTCAGACGGCCGACGTAGAACTCTTTCGGCGAGTCGTAGCCTTTCATCATCTCGCGGATTTCGTTCTGCAGCTTCGGATCCTGGTCGTCAAACTCCAGCAGCGCGCGCGGGTGAACGCCGATCATACGGTTGATGATAAATTCCAGACGCGCCAGGCCAACGCCTTCGTTCGGCAGGCAGGCGAAGTCAAACGCGCGGTCCGGGTTGCCGACGTTCATCATGATCTTCAGCGGCAGGTCCGGCATGGTATCCACGCTTGAGCTCTTCACGCTGAAGTCGAGGATATCGGCGTAGACGTAGCCGGTATCGCCTTCGGCACAGGAGACGGTCACGTTCTGCCCGTCCTTCATGCGCTCGGTGGCGTCACCGCAGCCGACAACCGCAGGAATACCCAGCTCGCGGGCAATGATCGCCGCGTGGCAGGTACGACCGCCGCGGTTGGTGACGATAGCCGCCGCTTTCTTCATGATCGGTTCCCAGTCCGGGTCGGTCATGTCGGTTACCAGCACGTCGCCTGGCTCAATACGGTTCATCTCGCTGATGTCGTGGATCACTTTGACCGGACCGGCACCGATGCGGTGACCGATGGCGCGGCCTTCCGCCACGATTTTACCCTGCGCGTGCAGCGTATAACGCTCCATCACCTGACCGCGCGAGCGGACGGTTTCCGGACGCGCCTGCACGATAAACAGCTTGCCGGTGTTACCGTCTTTCGCCCATTCGATGTCCATCGGACGGCCGTAGTGTTTTTCGATCTGCACCGCCTGCTTCGCCAGTTCCTGCACTTCGGCGTCGGTCAGGGAGAAGCGGTCGCGCTGCTCCTGCGGTACATCTTCAATTTTAACCTGCTTGCCATGCTCCTGGGTCGGGGCATAGATCATGCGGATTTTTTTCGAGCCCATGGTGCGGCGCACCACCGCCGGACGGCCAGCGGCCAGCGTTGGCTTGTGGACATAGAATTCGTCAGGGTTTACCGCACCCTGCACCACCATCTCACCCAGACCCCACGCGGAGGTGATAAACACCACCTGGTCGAAGCCGGATTCGGTATCAATGGAGAACATCACGCCGGATGAGCCCACGTCCGAGCGCACCATGCGCTGCACGCCAGCGGAGAGCGCCACGCCGCGATGGTCGTAGCCCTGGTGCACGCGATAGGAGATGGCGCGGTCATTGAACAGGGAAGCAAACACATGCTTCACCGCCACCAGCACCGCATCGTAACCCTGGACGTTCAGGAAGGTTTCCTGCTGTCCGGCAAACGAGGCGTCCGGCATATCTTCTGCGGTCGCAGAGGAACGCACGGCAAAGGAGGCCTGCGCATCGTCAGCAGAGAGCTGGTTGTACGCGTCGTGAATGGCTTTTTCCAGTTCCGGCTGGAAAGGTGTGTCGATGATCCACTGGCGGATCTGCGCCCCGGCTTTGGCAAGCTCGGTAACGTCATCAATATCCGTTTTATCCAGCAGGTCGTAAATGCGCTGGTTAACACCGCTCTGGTCTAAAAACAGGTTAAAGGCATCGGCGGTGGTGGCAAACCCGTTCGGTACGGAGACACCCATACCTGACAGATTTGTAATCATTTCACCCAGGGAGGCATTTTTGCCCCCAACTCTGTCTACATCATTCATGCCGAGTTGGTTATACCAAAGCACCAGCGGTGACGAGCCATTGTTGGACATCGAAACAATCCTTTTGTGATATTTGATCGGAGTAAGTAACACCTGACTACGTTTTTATACTGGCATATTTATTTCCGCTAAAAAAACGGTGAATCGTGTAAGCAATTTAAAATTTCAACTTTTCGGATACTTTCCCATCAACGATTAACCCGATGATTCCTCTATATTCAGCCAGAAACCCCAAAAATAAAGTCGCTATTTGAAAAATGAAATCCACTTTTCAGGAAAATCAAAAACAGCGTTTCATTCATAATTAGGATAAGTTCTTTGCTGTGTAATTTACTTTTTTAATTTATGCTTTCAGACAATTAGGTCTGATATTCAGGGTGAGTAAAATGGATAGTGCTGTCGATCGCCACGTTTTTTATATTTCTGATGGTACGGCGATCACCGCCGAGGTGCTGGGCCACGCGGTGATGTCGCAGTTTCCCGTCTCGATTAACAGCATCACGCTGCCGTTTGTTGAAAACGAGAGCCGCGCCAAAGCGGTGAAGGACCAGATTGACGCCATCTACCAGCAGACCGGCGTCCGCCCGCTGGTGTTCTACTCTATCGTGATCCCGGAGATTCGCTCCATCATTCTGCAAAGTGAAGGCTTCTGCCAGGATATCGTACAGGCGCTGGTGGCTCCGCTGCAGAGCGAGCTGAAGCTCGACCCGACCCCGATTGCCCACCGTACCCACGGGCTGAACCCCGGCAACCTGACCAAGTACGACGCGCGTATCGCCGCTATCGACTACACCCTCGCCCACGACGACGGTATTTCGCTGCGAAATCTCGACCAGGCGCAGGTGATCCTGCTTGGCGTGTCGCGCTGCGGCAAAACCCCGACCAGCCTTTATCTGGCGATGCAGTTTGGCATTCGCGCCGCAAACTACCCGTTTATCGCCGACGACATGGATAACCTGGTGCTGCCCGCCGCCCTTAAGCCGCTGCAGCACAAGCTGTTCGGCCTGACGATCAACCCGGAACGTCTTGCGGCCATCCGCGAGGAGCGCCGCGAGAACAGCCGCTACGCCTCCATGCGCCAGTGCCGGATGGAGGTCTCGGAAGTGGAAGCGCTGTACCGCAAAAACCAGATCCCGTGGCTGAACAGCACCAACTATTCGGTTGAAGAAATTGCCACCAAAATTCTCGACATCATGGGGCTTAATCGCCGCATGTACTAATATGCTAGTACATTAACTCAGATTCAGGTATCATCATCTGCAACCACGGGGCGCTGTCGCCCCGAACTTGAAATCAGCAGGGATTGGTTTAAGGTGATGCCCATCACTTCCCGGTAGTCTGCCGATGAAGCAAAAATTTTCTGAGACATTCCATGAATAAAACCGATGAACTCCGCACTGCGCGCATTGACAGCCTGGTCACGCCGGCTGAACTGGCACAGCGGCATCCCGTTTCCGCCGCCGTCGCAGAACATGTGACGGCCTCCCGCCGCCGCATTGAAAAAATCCTGAACGGTGAAGACAAACGTCTTCTGGTAGTGATTGGGCCTTGCTCCATCCACGATCTGGATGCCGCGATGGATTATGCAAAACGACTTCAGGGACTGCGGGATAAGTACCAGCATCGCCTTGAGATCGTGATGCGCACCTACTTTGAAAAACCGCGCACCGTGGTGGGCTGGAAAGGCCTGATTTCCGACCCTGACCTCAACGGCAGCTATCGCGTTAACCACGGCATCGAGCTGGCGCGGAAGCTGCTTTTACAGGTCAACGAGCTGGGGGTGCCAACGGCGACCGAGTTTCTCGATATGGTGACCGGGCAGTTTATCGCCGATCTGATCAGCTGGGGCGCGATTGGCGCTCGCACTACCGAAAGCCAGATCCACCGTGAGATGGCCTCCGCCCTCTCATGCCCGGTCGGCTTCAAAAACGGGACCGATGGCAACACCCGTATCGCGGTTGATGCCATCCGCGCTGCCCGTGCCAGCCACATGTTCCTGTCGCCGGATAAGAGGGGTCATATGACCATCTACCAGACCAGCGGTAACCCTTACGGGCATATCATTATGCGCGGCGGGAAGAAACCCAATTACCATGCCCAAGATATTGCGGCGGCCTGCGAAACGCTGGCCGAGTTCGACCTGCCGGAACATCTGGTGGTGGATTTCAGCCACGGCAACTGCCAGAAGCAGCATCGCCGCCAGCTGGACGTCTGCGATGAGATTTGTCAGCAGATCCGCAGCGGCTCGACCGCCGTTGCAGGGATTATGGCTGAGAGCTTTATCAAAGAAGGTACGCAGAAAATCGTTGCCGGACAGCAGATGGTTTACGGCCAGTCGATCACCGACCCGTGCCTTAGCTGGGAAGACAGCGAACTGCTGCTGGAAAAGCTGGCAGCTGCGGTTGATTCTCGCTTCTGATGTTATTGTCGGGTGGCGCTGCGCTTACCCGACCTACGATTGTGCCCTTCTCCCTCTCCCTATGGGAGAGGGTCGAAGTGAGGGCATCAACCGCACCTCACCCCCAAATTTGATCCCCTCACCCTTTTTTCACAAAAACGCTTGCCGTCAATTTGCAGTTTATTGATAATGATTATCATTGTTACATTGATTGTTATTTATAAACATTATGTCACGTACGGATAACAGCGCGGCAACGCCAGCAAAAACAGACACAGCACCAGCCCCTACCGAGCGTCGCATTGACAGCAAAACCCTCCTCGGCGATGAGGGACGGGTCATTATCGAGCATGACGGACAGCGCTATCTTCTGCGCCAGACCCATGCCGGAAAACTGATCCTCACAAAATAAACAACACCTAAAAATACGCCAGCCACCCAGGTGATACCCAGGCAGCCAGCGCTTTTCACTTCTTATGGAGAGTTGCTATGCCACACCTGCCTTCCGCATCTTTACGTCCGTCACTTCTGGCGCTGGCGATTGTTAGCGCCCTGCCGGGCATCGCGTTCGCCGCCACAGACGACATTACCGTCACCGCCACGGGCAACGCCCGCAGCGCCTTTGAAGCGCCCATGATGGTAAGCGTGATTGACGCCAGCGCGCCGGAGAAACAAACCGCCAGCTCGGCGGCCGATCTGCTGCGTAACGTACCCGGCCTGACGCTGGACGGCACCGGGCGCACCAACGGGCAGGACGTAAACCTGCGCGGCTATGACCGCCGCGGCGTGCTGGTGCTGGTTGACGGCGTGCGCCAGGGGACCGATACCGGCCACCTGAACAGCACCTTCCTCGATCCCGCACTAATCAAACGTATCGAGGTGGTCCGCGGTCCGTCGGCCCTGCTGTACGGCAGCGGCGCGCTGGGCGGCGTGATCTCCTATGACACCGCCGATGCGAAAGATCTACTCGAACCCGGTAAAAACAGCGGCTACCGCGTGTTTGGTACGGGGGCGACAGGCGATCGCAGTCTTGGCATGGGGGCCAGCGCCTATGGCCGCACCGACACGCTGGACGGTCTGGTCTCCTGGTCCAGCCGTGATCGCGGTGATATCCGCCAGAGCGACGGTGCAACCGCGCCTAACGACGAATCCATCAACAACATGCTGGCAAAAGGCAGCTGGAAAATCGACCCGGCCCAGACCCTGAGCGGCTCCCTGCGCTACTACAACAACGCCGCCCAGGAGCCAAAAAATCCGCAAACCACCGGGGCGGACAGCAGTAACCCGATGACCGACCGCTCCACCATCCAGCGCGATGCGCAGGTTGGCTACCACATTGCACCGGAAGGGTACGACTGGCTGGACGCTGACGCGAAGGTCTACTGGTCCGAAGCGCGCATTAATGCCCAGAACGTCGACGGCAGCGGTGAGTTTCGCAAGCAGACGACCAAAGGCGGCAAGGTGGAAAACCGCACCCGTCTGTTCAGCGACACCTTTGCAGCACACCTTCTGACCTACGGCGGGGAATACTATCGTCAGGAGCAGCAT
>NZ_QFXN01000040.1:0-17196 GCF_003144775.1 Enterobacter sp. CGMCC 5087
GCGGGGCAACCACCGGCTTCCCAGACGCGAAAATCGACTTCAGCTCCGGCTGGCTACAGGATGAGATCACCCTGCGCGATCTGCCTGTTACCCTGCTGGGCGGCACGCGCTATGACAACTACCGCGGCAGCAGCGACGGCTACAAAGATGTGGATGCCGATAAGTGGTCATCCCGCGCCGGGTTAACCGTCAGCCCAACCGACTGGCTGATGCTGTTTGGCTCTTACGCGCAGGCCTTCCGCGCGCCGACCATGGGCGAAATGTATAACGACGCCAAACACTTCTCCATTGGCCGCTTTTATACCAACTACTGGGTGCCAAACCCGAACCTGCGCCCGGAAACCAACGAAACGCAGGAGTTTGGTTTTGGCCTGCGCTTTGACGATCTGATGCTTGCCAACGATGCGCTGGAGTTTAAAGCCAGCTATTTCGATACCAAAGCCAAAGACTATATCTCCACCACCGTCGATTTTGCCGCCGCGACCACCATGTCGTACAACGTCCCGAATGCCAAAATCTGGGGTTGGGATATGATGGCAAAATATTCGGCCGATCTCTTCAGCCTCGATCTGGCCTACAACCGCACGCGCGGGAAAGACACCGATACGGGCGAGTACATCTCCAGCATTAACCCGGACACCGTCACCAGCAAGCTGGATATCCCGGTGGCGCAAAGCGGGTTCTCCGTCGGCTGGATCGGTACTTTTGTCGATCGCTCAACGCATATCAGCAGCAGCTACAGCAAGCAGCCGGGCTATGCGGTCAACGATTTCTACGTGAGCTACAAAGGCCAGGAGCGGCTCAAAGGCGTGACCACCACGCTGGTGCTGGGCAACGCCTTTGACAAAGCGTACTGGTCACCTCAGGGCATTCCGCAGGACGGTCGTAACGGTAAGATTTTCGTAAGCTATCAGTGGTAATTCCCTTCGGGGCAACTATTCAGAAGGAAGAGACAATGAATCACTACACGCGCTGGCTTGAGCTAAAAGAAGCCAATCCGGGTATGTACGCGCGCGACGTCGCGGGGTTAATGAACATCAGTGAAGCAGAGCTGACCTTTGCCCGCGTAGGTCACGACGCCTGGCGACTGCGCGGTGAAATCCGCGAGATCCTGGGCGCGCTGGAGGCGGTGGGCGAAACCAAATGTATCTGCCGCAACGAATACGCCGTACACGAGCAGGTCGGGAGATTTACCAACCAGCACCTGAACGGCCACGCCGGGCTGGTGCTGAACCCGCGCGCGCTGGATCTGCGCCTGTTCCTCAACCAGTGGGCGAGCGCGTTTCACATCAGTGAAGCCACCGCCCGCGGCGAGCGGCAGAGCATTCAGTTCTTCGACCACCAGGGCGATGCCCTGCTGAAGGTCTATGCCACGGATAACACCGACGTTTCCGCCTGGGGCGACGTGCTGACCCGCTTTATCTTTGCCGAGAATCCTCCGCTGACGTTGAAGATGGCCGATGCCCCGGCTCATGCAGAAAACGCAAATGCTGCTCTCGTGGATAGCGAGTGGCGCGCCATGACCGACGTTCATCAGTTCTTCAGCCTGCTCAAGCGCCATAACCTCAGCCGCCAGCAGGCGTTTCGCCTGGTGGGTGACGATCTGGCCTGCCGGGTAGAAAACACCGCGCTGGCGCAGCTCCTGGAGACGGCGCGTCGGGACGGTAACGAAATCATGGTCTTCGTCGGCAACCGCGGCTGCGTGCAGATCTTCACCGGCGCGGTGGAAAAGCTGGTGCCAATGAAAGGCTGGCTGAACGTCTTTAACCCAACCTTTACCCTGCATCTGCTTGAAGGATCCATTGCGGAAACGTGGGTCACGCGCAAGCCGACGGCTGACGGGCATGTCACCAGCCTGGAGCTGTTTGCCGCCGACGGAACGCAAATCGCCCAGCTGTACGGCCAGCGTACGGAAGGCGAACCGGAGCAGAGCCAGTGGCGCAGCCAGATTGACGCCTTAACGGCGAAAGGGCTGGCCGCATGAAACGGTGGCTTGCCCTGCTCAGCGCCCTGCCCCTGCTGGCGCTTGCTGCGCCGCAGGAGAAAATTGTTACCCTCGGCGGCGACGTCACCGAGATTGTCTACGCTCTCGGCGCGGCGTCCTCGCTGGTGGCCCGCGACAGCACCAGCCAGTGGCCGCAGGCGGCGAATTCACTGCCTGACGTGGGCTATCTGCGCCAGCTCAATGCGGAAGGGATCTTGTCCATGCGCCCCACGCTGGTGCTGGCCAGCGCTCAGGCGCAGCCGTCTCTGGCGCTAAAGCAGGTTGAGCAAAGCCACGTCAGGGTGATCGCTGTTCCTGCCGGTAACGACCTGAACGTCATTGACGAAAAGGTGCGGATCGTCGCTGAAGCGACGCACCGCGAGGCCGAGGGGGAGGTCCTGCGCAGCACCCTGCGCCAGGCGCTGTCGGCGCTTCCCGCGTCGCCGCTCAATAAGCGGGTGCTGTTTATTCTCAACCACGGCGGGATGACCGCCATGGCCGCCGGACAACAGACCGGCGCGGATGCGGCCATTCGTGCGGCGGGACTGCAGAACGCGATGCAGGGGTTTACCCGCTATCAGCCGCTGTCTCAGGAAGGCACGATCGCCAGCCGACCCGATCTGGTGGTGATTTCTCAGGACGGTCTCAACGCCCTGGGCGGTGAAGCAAATCTGTGGACGCTGCCCGGCCTGGCGCAAACCCCGGCGGGACGGAACAAGCAGGTGCTGGCGATTGACGATATGGCGCTGCTGGGCTTCAGCGTGCGAACGCCGGAAGCCATCCAGCAGCTGCGTGCCAAAGCGGAGCAACTGCCCTGATGTCCCGGCGGATAGCCTTATCGTTATGGATGCTGACCGCGATCCTGACCGTCATGACCCTCGCAGCGACCGGGGTTGGGGCATTACGCCTGCCGATCAGCCTGCTGTGGAACGGCACCGACGAGGCGCTGCGTCAAATCTGGCTGACGATCCGCCTGCCTCGCGTGCTGCTGGCGCTGGCTATCGGCGGTTCACTGGCGCTGGCGGGCTGCGTGATGCAGGGGCTGTTTCGAAATCCGCTGGCGGACCCGGGACTGCTCGGCATCAGCAGCGGCGCGGCGCTCGCCGTTGCGCTGTGGGTGGTTCTTCCGCTCTCGCTGCCTGCACTGGTGATGCTGTATGCCCCGATGCTGGCGGCGTTTCTCGGCGCGCTGGCCGCCACCTTCGTGATTTTCCTGCTCAGCCGACAGCGTGACGCTTCCCTGTCGCGCCTGCTGCTGGTGGGAATTGCCATCAACGCCCTGTGCGGCGCGGCCGTCGGGGTGCTGTCATGGCTCAGCAATGATGCCCAGCTTCGCCAGCTTTCGCTCTGGGGAATGGGCAGCCTCGGCCAGGCGCAGTGGTCAACGCTGCTGGCCGTCGCGTCGCTGATGGTTCCCACCGCGCTCGCGATCTGGCGTCTGGCAGGCGTCCTCAACCTGCTGCAGCTGGGCGACGAAGAGGCACATTACCTCGGCGTGGAGGTTGCCGCCGTGCAGCGGATCCTGCTGTTGTGCAGCGCCCTGCTGGTGGCCGCCGCCGTTGCGGTCAGCGGCGTGATCGGCTTTGTCGGCCTGGTGGTGCCGCACCTGGTGCGCATGTGGCTGGGAGCCGACCACCGGGCCGTGCTCCCCGGCTCGGTGCTGGCCGGCGCGTTGCTCCTGCTGGTTGCCGATACGCTGGCGCGCAGCCTGGTCGCCCCGGCGGAAATGCCGGTCGGCTTACTGACCAGCCTTCTCGGCGCGCCGTGGTTTCTGTGGCTTATCTTTCGTCGCGGAGGTGCGCATGGCTGAACGCTATTGTGCTGAAAACCTTGTTTTTCGCGCCGGGCAACGCACGCTGATTAACGACGTGTCGCTGACCTTATCTCAGGGCGAGCTGGTGGCGCTGATTGGCCCCAACGGCGCCGGGAAATCAACGCTGTTGCGGCTGCTGACCGGCTACCTTAAACCTGCGGGCGGACGGTGCAGCCTGGCGGGCACATCGCTTGCGGCCTGGCAGCCGAACAGGCTCTCCCGCTACCGGGCGGTAATGCGCCAGAACACGCAGATCGGATTTGACTGGCCGGTTGAGGCGGTCGTCGGTATGGGGCGAGCGCCCTGGACCCGCACGCCCGAAGCGTCGGTTATTGAGGAGGTCATGGACGTCACCGGCTGTTTACCGCTGGCGGGCAGGCAGTTTGCCGCGCTCTCCGGCGGCGAGCAGCAGCGCGTTCAGCTCGCCCGAGCGCTGGCTCAGCTCTGGTGCGAAGGCGCGCCGCGCGGCTGGCTGTTCCTTGATGAACCGACGTCTGCGCTGGATCTCTACCACCAGCAACATCTGCTGCGCCTGCTGAAATCCCTGACCCGTCGGGGTCATCTGCACGTGTGCGCGGTGCTGCACGACCTTAATCTGGCGGCGCTATGGGCGGACCGCATCCTGCTGCTGCATGGCGGCACAATCGTGTCCCAGGGAGCACCGGAAGCCGTTTTGCAGGACGACGCGCTGGCACGCTGGTACGGCGCGCAGGTTATCGTCGGCAGGCATCCGGCTCACGCCGCGCCGCAGGTGTTTCTTGCCCCCTGATTGGGCTGGTAAAAATCCTTCAGCGTTTCCAGCAGGGCATGCGCCGCCTTAGAGAGCTGTGTATGCCCTGGATGGATCGCCCCGATGCACTTTTCAATAGGCGGGTTATCCAGCGGGATACAGACCGCGCCCAGCGCCGTCATCTGCGCCTCGCAGAGCGCCGGGACGGCACTGCCGCCCAGCCCGCTCGCGACCATTCGCCCGACCGTCACCAGCTGATGACTCTCCAGCGCCACGTCCAGCTTTCTGCCGCTTCGCGCCAGCTCCTCCTCCATCATCAGACGTACCGCCGACGGGCGCTGCAGGGTGATGAAATCCAGCGTCAGCAGATCTTCCCATGACAGGCGCTTCTTGCCTGCCAGCGAGGAATCCTTCGGCACAATGGCAACAAACCTGTCGAGGCCCAGCGGAGTAAACAGCAGGTTGTGCGTTGGCGCGGGCTCAAAGGCGATGCCCATCTCGACCCGCCCTTCCCGCACCATCTCTATCACCTGCTCGTTAATGACATCATGCACGGTGACGTTGATCCCGGCATGACGATCGCGAAACGCTTTTAGCACCTCGGGCAGGACATTCGCGGCAAACGACGGCATGGCCGCGACCGAGATTTTACCGCGCTGCAGGGTAAAGCACTGGTGCATCGCCTCTTCGACGTTATCCCAGTCGGCAAGCAGCTGGCGCGCCATCGGCAAAAACGTCTCTCCCTCCTGCGTCAGCGCGACCTTGCGCGTGCTCCGCTGCAGCAGCGGCCCGCCGAGCGCATCCTCCAGCGCTTTAATCGTCAGGCTCAGGGCCGGCTGGGAAAGATTCAGCCGTTCGCTGGCGTGCGCGAAATTGAGAGTGTGAGCTACCGCTAAAAACGCGCGTAACTGTTTGACACTCATTCTCATTTTCCATCCTGTTAACTAATTGAAAAAATTTAGTTAACAGGAAATTAATAAAAAAACCAAATGAGTGGGTCACAAATTCAAAATTAACAAATGAGTCGCCGCCCCTAATGATACCGGCACGGATAACGGGAGGGATGACTATGGCGGGACTGGATAAGCGCGTCGGCAGCTATGCGCAGGCGCTGGATGGGCTGACGGACGGAATGACCTTGCTGGCGGGCGGCTTCGGCCTGTGCGGTATTCCGGAGAACCTGATTGCAGAAGTCAGACGCCGTCAGGTGAAAGATCTGACGGTGGTATCAAACAACTGCGGCGTGGACGGTTTCGGTCTCGGAATACTGCTCGAAACGCGGCAGGTTCGCAAAGTGGTGGCCTCTTACGTCGGCGAGAACGCCCTGTTCGAGCGGCAGGTGCTGAGCGGCGAACTGGAGATTGAACTCACGCCTCAGGGCACGCTGGCGGAAAAGGTGCGCGCGGGCGGCGCGGGCATTCCGGCATTTTACACGGCCACCGGCTACGGCACGCCCGTGGCTGTCGGCAAAGACGTGCGCCAGTTTGCGGGAAAGCACTACATCCTCGAGGAGGCGATTACCGGTGATTTCGCGCTCATTAAGGGCTGGAAAGCGGACTGGTACGGCAACGTTGTCTATCGCCATACCGCGCAAAATTTCAATCCGCTGATGGCAACGGCGGGCCGGATAACGGTCGTCGAGGTGGAAGAGATAGTTCCCCCGGGTGAGCTGCCCCCGTCGGCCATTCATACCCCGGGAATTTACGTCGACAGGCTGATTGTCGGCCAGTTTGAAAAACGCATTGAACAGCGCACCCTGCGCGCGGAAGGAGTCTGACGATGTTAACCCGTGAACAGATGGCCATGCGCGTCGCCCGCGAGCTGCGCGACGGGTATTACGTCAACCTGGGGATCGGCATCCCTACTCTGGTGGCGAACTACATTCCGGACGGGATGGACGTGATGCTTCAGTCCGAAAACGGGCTGCTGGGGATGGGGGCTTTTCCTGACGAGCGGAGCCTTGACGCCGACATGATCAACGCCGGTAAACAGACCGTAACCGCGCGCACCGGCGCGGCCATTTTCGACTCGGCCCAGTCGTTTGCCATGATCCGCGGCGGTCATGTGGATCTGACCGTGCTGGGCGCGTTTGAAGTGGACGTCGAGGGCAATATCGCCTCGTGGATGATCCCCGGAAAGATGGTGAAGGGCATGGGCGGCGCGATGGATCTCGTCGCCGGGGCGCGGAACATCATTGTGGTGATGACCCACGCGTCTAAAAGCGGTGAATCAAAGCTGCTGCCGCGCTGCACGCTGCCGCTCACGGGCGCGGGCTGTATCCGTCGGGTCTTAACCGACCTCGCACTGCTGGAGATCGAGGACGGCGCGTTCATCCTGCGGGAATACGCCCCCGGCGTCAGCATCGACGAAATTGCGGCTAAGACGGCCGGGAAAATGATTGTGGCGGACGACGTTCGCGAGATGCGCTTCAACTGAGGACTCACGATGAAAGAGGTCATGATTGTCGGGGCGACGCGAACCCCCATTGGCAGTTTTCGCGGATCGCTCGCCCCCCTCTCTGCGGCTGATCTGGGTGCCGTCGCGGTACGTCGTCTGCTTGAAAAAAGCGGTCTTCCTGCTGAAGCGGTCGATGAGGTGATTTTCGGACAGGTGCTGACGGCGGGATGCGGGCAAAACCCGGCGCGTCAGACGGCCATCAACGCCGGATTACCCGTCAGCACGCCGGCGACAACGGTCAATCTGGTGTGCGGCGCGGGCCTAAAAGCGGTGCAGCTCGCCGCGCAGGCGATCCGCTGCGGCGACGCGGACGTGGCTATCGCTGGCGGTCAGGAGAGCATGAGCAACGCCCCCTATCTGCTGGACGGCGCGCGTTCAGGGCTGCGTTTTGGCCATACGGGCCTGCAGGACAGCATGATTACTGACGGCCTGTGGGACGCGTTCAACGATTACCACATGGGGATCACCGCTGAAAACGTCGCACGGGAGAATGCCATTTCCCGCGAGCAGCAGGACGCCTTCGCCGCCCGGTCGCAGCACAAAGCGGCCTTTGCCATCGAAGCGGGTCGCTTTGACGCCGAGATAGCGCCGGTGACGGTAAAACAGGGCAAAAAACCGCCGCTTATCGTCAGCCGTGACGAACAGCCCCGGCCTGGCACCACCGCTGAGCAGCTGGCGCAGCTGCGCCCCGCCTTTCTGCAGGCGGAAGGCACGGTCACGGCCGGAAATGCGTCAACGCTCAACGACGGTGCCGCCGCGGTGCTGCTGATGAGCGGCGAAAAGGCGCGGGAGAGCGGTTTGCCGATCCTCGGTCGCATCGTGAGCTACGCCGTGACGGGCGTTGACCCGTCGGTAATGGGCATCGGACCGGTCAGCGCCTGCCGGACGGCGCTGGCGCGGGCGGGCTGGACGCTCGATGACGTGGACCTTATTGAAGCCAATGAAGCCTTTGCCGCCCAGGCGCTGGCGGTGGGCAAGCAGCTCGGCTGGGATGAGCGTAGGGTGAACGTTAACGGCGGCGCTATCGCCCTGGGTCATCCGATTGGCGCCTCCGGCTGCCGCATCCTCGTGACGCTGCTGTACGAAATGCAGCGCCGTGACGTCAAAAAAGGGCTCGTCACCCTGTGCGTGGGCGGCGGGCAAGGCATTGCTCTGACCGTCGAGCGTTAAGCATCTCGTTGATACCCGAATAATAATTAAAGTGAGGAGTCGTAATGAGTGTGTTAATTGCCCTGGCGGCGCTGGCGCTGCTGATGCTGGCGGCCTATCGCGGATACAGCGTTATTTTGTTTGCGCCGATTGCGGCGCTCGGCGCCGTGCTGCTGACCGATCCGGGTGCCGTCGGCCCGACGTTTACCGGTCTGTTTATGGAAAAGATGGTCGGCTTTGTTAAGCTCTACTTCCCGGTGTTCCTGCTGGGGGCCGTTTTCGGCAAGCTGATTGAGCTTTCCGGTTTCTCACGCTCCATCGTCGCCGCCGCGATTCAGATCCTCGGTCGTCGCCACGCTATTCCGGTGATCGTCCTGGTGTGCGCGCTGTTAACCTACGGCGGCGTGTCGCTGTTCGTGGTGGCGTTTGCGGTTTACCCTTTTGCCGCGGAGCTGTTCCGCCAGAGCGGCATCCCTAAGCGGCTGATCCCGGCCACCGTGGCGCTGGGGGCGTTTTCGTTTACCATGGACGCCCTGCCCGGCACGCCGCAGATCCAGAATATCATCCCCACCAGCTTCTTTGGCACGAACGCCTGGGCAGCGCCGTGGCTGGGGCTTATCGGCTCTCTGTTTATTATCATCTTTGGCCTGCTCTGGCTGGAGCGCCAGCGTCGTAAGGCGTTCAATAACAACGAGGGCTACGGCACGGATCTGAAAAATGAACCCGAGACGCCGGATAACATTAACCTTCCGCACCCGCTGATTGCTATCTCCCCGCTGCTTGTGGTGGGCATACTGAACCTGCTGTTTACCCGCTGGATCCCCGTCTGGTACGGCACGACCCACGAGCTGACTCTGCCAGGCCTGGCGAAACCTATTGTGACCGAGGTGGGCAAGATCACCGCCATCTGGGCCGTCGAGGCGGCGCTGATCTCCGGTATCGTGCTGGTGCTGATTTTTGGCTTTCGCAATATCCGGGGGCGTCTGGCTGAAGGCAGCCGGACCGCGGTGAGCGGTGCCATTCTGGCGGCGATGAATACCGCCTCGGAATACGGTTTCGGCGCGGTGATCGCCGCCCTGCCCGGGTTCCTGGTGTTATCCAAAGCGCTGGCGGCCATCCCCAATCCGCTGCTGAATGAGGCCATCAGCGTGACGGTGCTTGCGGGGATCACCGGCTCGGCGTCGGGCGGGATGAGTATTGCCCTCGCCGCCATGTCCGACTCGTTTGTCGCCGCCGCCCACGCCGCCAATATCCCTCTTGAGGTGCTGCACCGCGTGGCCTCTATGGCGAGCGGCGGGATGGATACGTTGCCCCATAACGGCGCGGTGATTACCCTGCTGGCGATTACCGGCCTGAGCCATCGTCAGGCCTACGGCGGCATTTTCGCTATCACCCTCATTAAAAGTCTGGCAGTGCTTTTTGTCATTGCCGTGTTCTATCTGACCGGCATTGTGTAAGGAGAAAAAGATGAATCTGAACGGTAAGACCGCGCTGGTGACGGGCTCGACCAGCGGCATTGGACTTGGGATCGCCCGCGTGCTGGCGAAGGCCGGGGCGCAGCTGATCCTCAACGGTTTCGGCGACAGCGAATCAGCAAGAGAAGAGATTGCGCAGCTGGGCAAAAAGCCGGGCTATCACGATGCGGATCTGCGTGACGTGCTGCAAATTGAAGACATGATGCGCTACGCCGAATCGCAGTTTGGCGGCGTGGACATTCTTGTCAACAACGCCGGGATACAGCATGTCGCCCCGGTTGATGCGTTTCCGGTGGAGAAATGGAACGACATTATCGCCATTAATCTCTCGTCGGTGTTTCACACCAGCCGGCTGGCGCTGCCTTCCATGCGCGAGAAAAACTGGGGGCGCATCATCAATATCGCCTCCGTTCACGGGCTGGTCGCGTCAAAAGAGAAGTCAGCCTACGTGGCCGCCAAGCATGGCGTAGTGGGCTTTACGAAATCGCTGGCGCTGGAAACCGCGCGCACCGGTATTACCGCCAACACCATCTGCCCCGGCTGGGTACTGACGCCGCTGGTGCAACAGCAAATCGACAAACGTATCGCTGAGGGCGTGCCGCCGGAGCAGGCTCGCGATCGGCTTCTGGCAGAGAAACAGCCTTCGGGCGAGTTTGTCACTCCGGAGCATCTGGGTGAACTGGCGCTGTTTTTATGCAGCGATGGCGCCGTGAACGTTCGTGGCGCCGCGTGGAATATGGATGGCGGCTGGATTGCGCAGTAATTTTTGCCGGGTAAAGCGACGCCGCCACCCGGCAAAATCTCTAACTTGAGCAGCTGACCTCCAGCCGCTTGCCCCAGTCAGGCGGGCGGCTGACGTAGTCATCATCCCGGTCGGCAAACGGCGTGCGCAGCGCCACATGCAGGCGGTGTAGCTCGTCGTATTCACCCTGCTCTGCCTGTTCAATCGCCCGCTGCGCCAGCCAGTTGCGCAACACCATTGCGGGGTTCGTCGCGTTCATCTGCGTCTGGCGAGTCGCGTCATCCACATGTTCCTGCCGCAGCCGCGCGCGGTACGATGCAAACCAGTCGTCAAACGCCTGTCTGTCAATAAACTCATCGCGCAGCGGCGAGGCGGCGCTGTGCTGCTCCGTCTGTCCTAGCATCCGGAAGGTGCGCGTGTAATCGCTGCCCTCGCGCGCCATGAGGGCAAACAGGCTATTGAGGATGTCGTTATCGCCCCTCTCCTGCGTCATCAGCCCCAGCTTGTTGCGCATCAGCGAGCCGTATTCTCGCAGCAATATATCCTGATAGTTGTCGAGCGCATCATTGAGGGCATCTACGTCGATGAACGGCGACAGGGTTTGCGCAAGCCGCTGCAGGTTCCACAGGCCAACCGCGGGCTGATTATCAAAGCTGTAACGTCCCTGATAGTCGGAGTGGTTGCAGATATAGCCAGGCTGATAATCGTCCAGGAAACCAAACGGACCGTAATCAAAGGTCAGCCCGAGGATCGACATGTTGTCCGTATTCATGACGCCATGCGCAAAGCCCACCGTTTGCCAGCGGGCAATCAGGCTTGCGGTACGGGCAACCACATCCCTGAACCAGAGAACGTATTTGTCCGCTTCGTCCTGCAAATGCGCCCAGTGGTGACGAATGGCAAAGTCTGCCAGCTGGCGCACCTTTTCCGGCTCGCGGCGATAGTAAAAGTGCTCAAAATGACCAAAGCGCAAATGGCTTTGCGCAATACGCATCAGCATTGCCCCTTTTTCCACCGTTTCGCGCACAACCGGCGTATCGCTGGTCACGATCGACAGCGCTCGGGTAGTGGGGATTCCCAGGGCATGCATCGCTTCGGACGCCAGGCACTCGCGAATCGTTGAACGCAGCACCGCGCGCCCGTCGCCCATTCGCGAATAGGGAGTAAGGCCCGCGCCTTTCAGGTGCCAGTCAACCGGCTCCCCGTTGGGGAGCCGTTGTTCGCCGAGCAGGATCCCCCTGCCGTCGCCCAGCTGCCCCGCCCAGACGCCAAACTGATGTCCGCTATAAACCTGGGCCAGAGGCTGCATACCGGCGAGAAGCGTTTCACCGCCCCAGACGCCTGCGCCTTCTGAAGGCTGAAACAGCTCAGGCGGAATGGCCAGCTCTTCTGCCAGCAAATCGTTATGCCAGATAAGGCGTGAATTTTGTAACGGTGTTGGTTTGAGTGCGGTGTAAAAGCCAGGCAACTCGTCATGCCAGTGAGCAGTAAAAGACAGGGTCATAGGTCCTCCTGCTTTTAGTGTAGAGGGTTTACCCGGACTTAAACACGGGCGAAAGCAAAGGTTATCGCTGCTGAACCAGCGATGTAACGTGCTCCGCAGAGACGGCTGGCCAGAGTGCGCCCTGCATGGCGCCAAAATTGAAGGACAATACGCGTTGCAACAGGCCGTGGTCGTCAATGCCCGAGACGATCACTGACTGGCAGTGCGGTGTGATTTGCCAGAGGATGGCGCGCATAAAGGGCTCAAAAGAGAGCTCCGGTGCGCGCTGCTGAATGAATCCTTTATCGAGGATAACCCGTTTAAATAATCCATCATAGACAGCTTTGAGCGAGGCGGCGCCTGCGCCAAAGTTTGCCAGCACCAACGGGAAATGGATTGCCATTCTCGCCAGCTGCAGATCGTCCTTGCCGTTATTTAAACCTGGATAATTCTCATTAACAGTAAACTCAAGAAACGGATAACGCTCAAGAATTGAAACAGCGTTTCCATTACTTAATAAAAATTCAACTATTGCAGGTGTAATATTGATCCATGCAATTAACTGATGCTGAATAAAAAACAGTTTACAGGTATCAAGCAATTGCAATTTTTCGTTAAACAGCACTAACTCTTCAGCTGCTGAAAGCCGAGGGATAACAAGCTCAGTGGGGATCCGCACATCGCTGCCGACGCCAGTAAAGTTAACCAGAACCTCTAAACCTTTAAGCTCCCCTGCGCTATTACGAGCAGGCAGAAGCAGCAGTTCAGACTGGTAAGCATTATCTAGCGTAATAATCATTGCACTCGCTCCACATTAAAGATGAGAGAGGACATCCTGGAGCAATTGCCGACACAATTCCACTGTCTTGATTTTAATAAGATTAATTTCATTAGTTCCGTATTTATTTTCAGATTTATCCCTGAATCTAAATTAATTTTATCCTGGTTGTCGAATAATAGCCAGTTTTAGATAAAACAGACACATGCAGGATTCACTAATTTTAGATAAATTTAACTTTAAGCATCTTATTTGAGAAAAAACGGCATGATTTATTAGATACCATGCCGTCATAAGAGAAGTGTCTGACAAAGACTATATACGTCGAGCCTGCCAGAAATTTTTACGCCAGTAAACATTATCTAGAGAAGAGCGCATCACGCCGCGGCTTGTCGAGGCGTGAATGAACTGATTGTCTGTATCATATATCCCCACATGAAGACCGCTTTCACCCGATCCGGTTTTGAAGAAAACCAGGTCCCCGGGCAGAAGATCGTCTTTATCAATTTCAGTGCCTATTTCTGCCTGTTTGCGCGTTTCGCGCGGAAGCTGTAAATCAAACTTATCGCGAAACGTCATCAACACGAAGCCGGAGCAATCCACGCCGCCGCGGCTCATTCCGCCGTAGCGATAAGGCGTGCCTCGCCAGTTGCTCAGCTGATCGTTAAGGCTGGCAATGACGGTGATCGAATCTGAAAGCCGTGGGTTAGGCGGCGGCGCACGATGGCTACTGCATCCCGCAAGAAAAAGTGTGGCCATCAGGATAAACCAGAATCGCATTTTCAGACGAATCCTCTGCTTTTTTTATTCTTTTCGTAATTTAGCGTGCAATTGTGCTAAGAGGCAAGAAACGGTTACGTCTGCCCGGTAGAAATCAGCATCTTATGTCCCTCTATATCCAGCCTGCGGAACGACATGTTGTACGCGCGGGCAAGATGGGGCGGCGTAAGCACCCGATCCCGCGCGCCGCTGGCTATCATCTTTCCCTGCGACAGCAGCCACACCCGGTGGGCATGACGCAGGGTGTGATTGAGGTCATGACTGCTCATCACCACGGCGATACCTTTTCGGCTCAGGGTGCTTAACAGCGTATCCAGTGCCGCCTGCTGCGCCACGTCCAGACCGCTCATGGGTTCATCGAGGAGCAGCATTCGCCCGTGAGGATTACCTGCCGGGTGGATCTGAAGAATGACCGCCGCCAGACGCACCCGCTGCCACTCTCCGCCGGAAAGCTGGCTGGCATGCCGGGACAGTTTATCTTCCAGCCCCAGGGCCGCGGCAACGTCCATCAGCAGTGCCGTCTGTTGTTTGTCGTGCAAATGCAGCATCAGATAGTGCCAGACCGGCATCGCAAAGGGCGGCACCTGCTGCTGCACGAGGTAACTGCGCCGGTGCGCCAGCGAGACCGGCGACCAGTCGGCGAGCGTATGCTCCAGCAGCGTTATCTGCCCTTCTCCGTCGGTCATGCCTGCCATCCGTGCCAGCAGCGTGCTCTTCCCTGCACCGTTTGGCCCGACAAGATGCAGGATTTCTCCCGCATTGATGGTACCGGTTATCGGCTCCAGACGTCCCCGCTCGGCAACGTCCGTGAGCTGCATCAGCAACGACATTATTTCGCCAGCGCCAGCTTGATCGATTCCATAACGATCGGATCCTCAGGGGTCATATCCGGCGAAAAACGCTGAACGACCTGGCCGTCGCGGCCAATCAGGAATTTTTCAAAATTCCACAGGATATCGTCCGGATAAAGCGGTGCGCGGCCTTTGCTGGCCATGCGTTCATAAAAACCGCTTCCTTCCGGCGCAACGGCCTTCGGCGCGGCAGCGATCAGCTTCGCATACAGCGGATGGCGGTCTTCACCGTTGACATCGATTTTGCTGAACATCGGGAACGTCACGCCATAGGTGGTGCTGCAGAAGGTTTTAATCTCCTCTTCGCTGCCCGGCTCCTGCCCCAGGAACTGGTTGCACGGGAAGCCCAGCACGGTGAAACCGTCTTTCTCCCAGGCCTTCTGAATGTTTTCCAGCTGCTCGTACTGCGGCGTCAGGCCGCATTTGGATGCCACGTTGACGATAAGCAGCACGTTGCCTTTGTAGCCTTCCAGCGTGGTGTTATCGCCATCAATGGTGGTCACTTCAGTATTCAGGATGTCTGACTGCATAGCATTCCCTCAGGTTGTCTTACGGCTTGTTGATTTAACGTCCAGCTTTTAATAGTAGCCAGATAAATACCGGCGCGCCCAGCGTAGCGGTCACCACGCCAATCGGCAGCTCTGCGGCCGTCAGGGCAAGCCGGGCGATGATATCAGCCACCAGCAGCGTGACGGCCCCGGCAACCGCCGAGGCCGGAAGCAGGGTCCGATGGTCCGTAAGGCCACACAGGCGCAGCATGTGCGGAATAACCAGCCCGATGAAGCCGATCGCGCCCGCCAGAGCCACGCTGACGCCGACCAGCCAGCCAATGGTTATTACCAGCACATTACGCCATAACCCAATCGGCATGCCGAGCTGACGGGCAGAGGTTTCACCCAGCGCGAGCATATTCAGCGGCTGCGCCTGCAGGGCAGCCCACACGATAACCGGTACCAGCAGCGCCATCAGCCAGCCCTGGTGCCAGTCAACGCCTCCAAAGCCGCCCATCATCCAGTACATCAGCTGACGTAAGTCAAAGGATGTTGAGAAGTAGACCGCCCAGGTCATCAGCGCGCTGCAAATTATCCCCAGCGCCACGCCGGCAAGCAGCAGACGGCTGGTCGATAAGTGCCGTCTGGCGAAACGAAGAAGGATCGCGGTGATCAGCAGCGCGCCGAGGATAGCACTCAGGCTAATACTCCATCCGGAGAGTTCTCCTCCGCCGAGCATTACCGCCGCAATCAGGCCTACGCCTGCGCCGTTTGACACGCCGAGCAGCCCGGGCTCCGCCAGAGGGTTATCAAACAACGCCTGCATTATGGTGCCGCACAGCGCCAGCGCGGCGCCGACCAGAACCACCGCGACGGTGCGCGGCAGGCGAATTTGCCAGACGAAGAGCTGCCCGTCCGGCCCCCACCAGCTTTCAGGCCCGATCCATCTGTCGCCCGCGCAGAGGCTCACGCCCGCGGCGACAATGAGCAACAGCACCAGCAAAAACAGGCGACGCTTATCGGAACGGTGCTGGCGGTGGGCATAATCAAGCATGTGTACGGTTTTAGTAGCGTGAGATGTAATTGATTTTACGGCGGGTTTGCCGGAGAGCGCAAAGAAAAAAGGCCGCGTGGGCGGCCTTTTTAGTTAGTTCATATTACTCTGCTTTGGGCGTTGCGTTTTCGACACGGCTTTTTAACTTCTGGCCGGGTCTGAAGGTCACCACGCGGCGGGCTGTAATGGGAATATCTTCCCCCGTCTTCGGGTTGCGGCCCGGACGTTGGTTTTTGTCTCGCAAATCAAAATTGCCAAAACCGGAGAGTTTTACCTGCTCACCATTTTCCAGAGCACGACGGATCTCTTCGAAAAACAGCTCTACCAGCTCTTTGGCATCCCGTTTGCTAAGCCCAAGCTTATCAAACAGATATTCTGACATTTCAGCTTTTGTAAGCGCCATAGGTTCAATCCCTCAATGATGCCTGGAATCGCTCTTTTAATGCCTCTACACATTTGGCGACGGTAGCGGCAATCTCCTCTTCTTCGAGTGTACGGCTGGTATCCTGAAGGATAAGGCTAATAGCGAGGCTCTTGAAACCTTCTGCTACGCCCTTGCCGCGGTACACGTCAAATAAGTTTACGCCAACTACCTGATTTACGCCAACTTTCTTACATTCGGCCAAAATATCTGCTGCAGGCACATTTTCCGCGACCACAACCGCGATATCACGGCGGTTTGCCGGGAAGCGGGAGACGTCCTGAGCCTGAGGAATAACGCGGTCAGCCACCGGGTTCCATTCCAGCTCGAACACGATGGTACGGCCGTTCAGGTCCAGCTTACGCTCCAGCTCAGGGTGAACAACCCCAATAAAACCAACGCGTTTACCGTCTAAATAGATGGCTGCGCTCTGGCCCGGATGCAGGGCCGGAATGGCTTCGGCGCGGAATTCAATTTCAGATAATTTACCGGTCAGATCCAGAATCGCTTCCAAATCGCCCTTCATATCGTAGAAATCAACCGTGCCTTTTGCCAGGTCCCAGTGCTCTTCATAGCGGTTGCCGCTGATGGCACCAGCCAGCATGAGATCCTGACGGATGCCTAAATTTGCCTGATTATCCGGTACAAAGCGCAAACCGCTTTCGAAAATTCGCACGCGGTTTTGCTGGCGATTCTGGTTATAAACGACAGTGCCCAGCAGGCCCGTCCACAGAGACAGACGCATCGCGGACATTTCGCTGGAGATTGGGCTTGGCAGGATCAGCGCCTCCTGACCCGGGTGGATCAGCTGCTGCAGCTTTGGATCAACAAAGCTGTAGGTGATCACTTCCTGGTAGCCTTTGTCGTTCAGCATGGTTTTCACACGCTTCAGGGACAGGTCGGCTTCACGGTGGGTGCCCATTACCAGACCCGCCTGGACAGGCTCGTCAGGGATGTTGTTGTAGCCGTAAACGCGGGCCACTTCTTC
>NZ_QFXN01000041.1:0-13490 GCF_003144775.1 Enterobacter sp. CGMCC 5087
ATCTTCTTCAATTTCCATGTCGAAACGCCATGATGGCGCAACGGCTTTCCACTCGTCCTGCCCTTCAGTTACTTCACAGCCCAGACGTTTCAGGATGTCGGTTACCTGCGCATCGGCAACGTGGTGACCAATCAAGCGATCCAGCTTGCTGCGGCGCAGGGTGATGGTCGCACGCTTCGGCAGCGTCGCTTCGTTGGTGACGTCGATAACCGGGCCCGCTTCACCGCCGCAGATGTCGATCAGCAGGCGGGTCGCACGTTCCATCGCTTTATACTGCAGAGCAGGGTCAACGCCGCGCTCGTAGCGGTGAGAGGCATCAGTATGCAGGCCGTGACGGCGTGCGCGACCGGTGATGGAGAGCGGGCTGAAGAACGCGCATTCCAGCAGGACGTTTTGCGTCTCGTCGTTGACGCCTGAGTGCTCGCCACCGAAGATACCGCCCATTGCCAGCGCTTTGCTGTGGTCAGCAATCACCAGGGTGTCGGCGTTCAGTTTCGCTTCGCTGCCGTCAAGCAGAACCAGGGTTTCGCCCTCTTTCGCCATGCGCACAACGATGCCGCCGTCGATACGGTCTTTATCAAACGCGTGCATTGGCTGGCCCAGCTCCAGCAGAACGTAGTTGGTCACGTCGACCACTGCGTCGATTGAGCGAATACCGCAGCGGCGCAGCTTCTCTTTCATCCACAGCGGGGTTGGCGCTTTCACGTTGATGCCTTTCACGACGCGACCGAGGTAGCGCGGGCAAGCATCCGCAGCGTCAACCTGAATAGGCAGCACGTCACTGATGGTCGCTTCAACCGACGCGATTTCCGGCGCGTTCAGTTCTGTCTGGTTGAGCACGGCCACGTCGCGCGCCACGCCGATGATACCTAAGCAGTCGGCACGGTTTGGCGTGACGCTGATTTCAATGGTGTTGTCATCAAGCTTCAGGTATTCACGGATATCGGTGCCGATTGGCGCATCCAGCGGCAGCTCAATGATACCGTTGTGGTCGTCGGAAATGCCCAGCTCGGAGAAGGAGCACAGCATGCCTTCAGACGGCTCGCCGCGCAGCTTAGCCGCTTTAATTTTGAAATCGCCCGGCAGCACTGCACCGACGGTCGCCACGGCCACCTTCAGGCCCTGACGGCAGTTTGGCGCACCGCAGACGATATCCAGCAGACGGTCACCGCCCACGTTTACTTTTGTTACGCGCAGTTTGTCAGCGTTAGGGTGCTGACCGCATTCGACTACTTCGCCGACGACCACGCCGTTGAAGGCTCCGGAAACCGGCTCAACACCGTCCACTTCCAGACCCGCCATGGTGATCTGGTTAGAAAGCGCGTCGCTGTCCAGCGTGGTGTTCACCCACTCGCGTAACCACAGTTCACTGAATTTCATTGTTCTGTCCTGCCCTTATTTAAACTGTTTGAGGAAACGCAGATCGTTTTCGAAGAATGCACGTAAGTCGGTCACGCCGTAGCGCAGCATAGTCAGACGCTCCATGCCCATGCCGAAGGCAAAGCCGGAGTAAACTTCTGGATCGATACCCACGTTGCGCAGCACGTTTGGATGCACCATGCCGCAGCCCAGCACTTCCAGCCATTTGCCGTTTTTACCCATCACGTCAACTTCCGCAGACGGTTCGGTGAACGGGAAGTAGGATGGGCGGAAACGAACCTGCAGATCTTCCTCAAAGAAGTTGTTCAGGAAATCGTGCAGCGTGCCCTTCAGGTTGGTGAAGCTAATGTTTTTATCAACAATCAGACCTTCCATCTGGTGGAACATTGGAGTGTGGGTCTGATCGTAGTCGTTACGATAGACGCGGCCCGGCGCGATAATGCGGATTGGCGGCTCCTGATCCTTCATGGTACGGATCTGAACGCCGGAGGTCTGAGTACGCAGCAGACGCGTAGCGTCGAACCAGAAAGTGTCGTGGTCAGCGCGTGCCGGATGATGGCCAGGAATATTCAGGGCGTCGAAGTTATGGTAATCATCTTCGATTTCCGGGCCAGTCGCCACGGTAAAGCCGAGCTCACCGAAGAAACTTTCAATGCGATCGATGGTGCGGGTAACCGGATGCAGACCACCGTTTTCGATACGGCGACCCGGCAGAGAAACGTCGATCGTCTCTGCGGCCAGACGCGCATTCAGCACCGCGCTTTCCAGCTCGGCTTTGCGCGCGTTCAGCGCCTGCTGTACCTGCTCTTTGGCTTCGTTAATCACCGCACCCGCTGCCGGGCGTTCTTCTGCCGGCAGCTCACGCAGGGTTGTCATCTGAAGGGTCAGGTGCCCTTTCTTCCCAAGATATTCGACGCGGACATTGTCTAACGCGGCAACATCTGAGGCCTGATTAATGGCGGCTGTTGCACTGGCAACCAGCTCTGCGAGATGTGACATGATTTTCCTCATTATGTCGGTGCAGACACCGATTTGGTGGAGTTATTCTCTCAAATTCAGGCACAAAAAAAGCCTCCATCGGGAGGCTTATCTGGCGCTGTTTTTCGTTTCATCTTTCACGCGCTAGCCTCCTGAAATCAGGTGCTAAAGTAAAAGAAGAAGCGGAAAATAGCAGCATTCATGCTTGCGTTACCTTGTCTGGTAAAAACCGTTAAGACCTTATTGAAAAGCCTGGACGGATAAATGTCAATCTTCTGATGGTGTTAAATGAAAAGAGGGAGCAAAGCCCCCTCTTTCAACTGGCTTATGCCAGTGCTGCTTTCGCTTTTTCGACCAGAGCGGTGAACGCTACTTTGTCGAATACTGCGATGTCAGCCAGGATCTTACGGTCGATTTCAACAGAAGCTTTTTTCAGGCCGTTGATGAATTTGCTGTAAGAAATACCGTTCTGACGTGCTGCTGCGTTGATACGCGCAATCCACAGTTGACGGAACTGACGCTTACGCTGACGACGGTCACGGTAAGCGTACTGACCTGCTTTGATAACAGCCTGGAAGGCAACGCGGTAAACGCGTGAACGCGCACCGTAGTAGCCTTTAGCTTGTTTCAAAATTTTCTTGTGACGTGCACGTGCAATTACACCACGTTTTACGCGAGCCATATGTGCTCTCCTGTATCTATATTCTTAGTAAAAAAATTAAACGTTAACGGCTTATGCGTACGGCAGGCACGCGATAACCAGACCCAGATCGCCTTTAGAAACGAGGCCTTTTGGACGCAGGTGACGTTTACGCTTAGTAGATTTTTTGGTCAGAATATGACGCAGGTTTGCGTGCTTACGCTTAAATCCACCACCACCGGTTTTTTTGAAGCGCTTAGCAGCACCGCGTACGGTCTTAATTTTTGGCATCTTAATAACTTCCACTTCGCATTGTTAAATAAACGAAACATAGGCGAACAAAACCTATGAAACCCGAAGGCTCCACAGGTTTTGCTGCTTGAAGGCCTTACTGTTTCTTCTTAGGAGCGAGCACCATGATCATCTGGCGGCCTTCGATCTTCGTAGGGAAGGATTCGACTACTGCCAGTTCACTCAGATCGTCACGGACGCGGTTAAGCACTTCCATACCAATCTGTTGGTGGGCCATCTCACGACCGCGGAAACGCAGTGTGATCTTGGCCTTATCGCCATCTTCCAGAAAGCGAATCAGGCTGCGGAGTTTTACCTGATAATCGCCATCGTCGGTACCAGGACGGAATTTGATTTCCTTAACCTGGATAACTTTTTGCTTTTTCTTCTGTTCCTTAGAAGACTTACTCTTTTCATAAAGGAACTTGCCGTAGTCCATGATACGACAAACTGGCGGTTCGGCGTTAGGGCTGATTTCAACTAAATCTACTCCAGCTTCTTCAGCTTTTTCGATCGCTTCTCTCAGACTCACAATCCCCAGTGGTTCACCTTCAAGATCTGTTAAGCGAACTTCCTGGGCGCGAATCTCGCCATTGATACGATTCGGACGTGCCGTTTGAACTCGTTTTCCGCCTTTAATACCTTATTCCTCCAGTTGTTGAAGACTGCGGCTGCGAATCTCTTGTTGCAGCTTCTCAATCACTTCACTTACGTCCAGGCTGCCCAGGTCTTTACCACGGCGGGTGCGAACGGCAACTTTGCCTGCTTCCACCTCTTTATCACCACAGACCAACATATACGGGACACGACGTAAAGTGTGCTCGCGGATTTTAAAGCCAATCTTCTCATTTCTCAAGTCTGCTTTTACGCGAATGCCCGCATTTTGTAGTTTCTGCGTCAATTCTTTAACGTAATCTGCCTGAGAATCGGTAATGTTCATCACCACGACCTGCACTGGCGCAAGCCAGGTTGGGAAGAAGCCTGCGAACTCTTCGGTCAGGATGCCGATGAAGCGCTCCAGAGAACCGAGAATTGCACGGTGAATCATTACCGGTACCTGACGCTCGTTGTCTTCGCCAACATAAGAGGCGCTTAAACGCTGCGGCAGGGAGAAGTCCAGCTGTACAGTACCGCACTGCCATGCGCGATCGAGGCAGTCATACAGGGTAAATTCAATTTTCGGACCGTAGAATGCACCCTCGCCCAGCTGGTATTCGAACGGAATGCCGTTCTCTTCCAGCGCCACGGCGAGATCCGCTTCTGCGCGATCCCATGTCTCATCGCTACCGATACGTTTTTCCGGACGCGTTGAGAGTTTGACGACGATCTTCTCGAAGCCAAAGGTGCTGTACATATCGTAGACCATACGAATACAGGCGTTAACTTCGTCACGAACCTGATCTTCAGTACAGAAGATATGCGCGTCATCCTGAGTAAAGCCACGAACACGCATCAGACCGTGCAGCGCACCTGATGGCTCGTTACGGTGGCAGCTACCGAACTCCGCCATACGCAGCGGCAGGTCGCGGTAGGATTTCAGACCCTGGTTGAAGATCTGAACGTGGCCCGGGCAGTTCATTGGCTTGATGCAGTATTCACGGTTCTCAGACGAGGTGGTGAACATCGCATCTTTGTAGTTGTCCCAGTGGCCGGTTTTTTCCCACAGCACACGGTCCATCATGAACGGGCCTTTCACTTCCTGATACTGGTACTCTTTCAGCTTAGAGCGTACGAAAGTTTCCAGTTCACGGAAGATAGTCCAGCCGTCGTTATGCCAGAACACCATACCCGGCGCTTCTTCCTGCATGTGGTACAGGTCAAGCTGCTTACCGATTTTACGGTGGTCACGCTTCGCCGCCTCTTCCAGGCGCAGCAAGTATGCGTTCAGGGCTTTTTTATCAGCCCACGCGGTACCATAAATACGCTGCAACATTTTGTTGTTGCTGTCGCCACGCCAGTAGGCGCCCGCGATCTTCATCAGCTTAAAGTGATGACAGAAGCGCATGTTCGGCACGTGCGGTCCACGGCACATGTCGACGTATTCTTCGTGATGGTACAAGCCAGGCTTGTCATCATGCGAAATGTTTTCGTCAAGAATAGAGACCTTGTAGCTCTCGCCGCGCTTCACGAAGGTTTCACGCGCTTCGTGCCAGCTGACTTTCTTCTTGATGACGTCATAGTTCGTTTCGGCGAGCTCGTGCATGCGTTTTTCGAGCGCATCGATATCTTCCTGAGTCAGGGTGTGGTCAAGGTCAACGTCATAGTAGAAACCGTTGTCGATAACCGGACCGATCGCCATTTTGGTGTTTGGCCACAGCTGTTTGATGGCATGGCCTAACAGGTGCGCGCAGGAGTGACGAATGATCTCCAGACCTTCTTCGTCTTTCGCAGTGATGATTGCAAGCGTCGCATCGTTTTCGATCAGATCGGAAGCATCCACCAGCTCACCGTTAACGCGGCCAGCGATAGTCGCTTTCGCGAGACCAGGACCAATGTCCAGGGCTACATCCATTGGGCTAACAGCACGGTCGAAATGGCGTTGGCTGCCATCAGGAAGAGTAATTACAGGCATTTTATATCCTTATTTGCAGTGATGCCCCACACATAAGAGCATATACAAAGAAAATAATCGTGATTTGACAATAGATTACGACACCATCTGACCAACAATCGTCAAATTGGTTCGTCATCATTCACCAGCCGAATTCAGATTAATGTGGATTTACGGCAAGCGACGTAATGTTAACACTAACGGAAAGGAGATTGCACCCTCTGCGGCCAGATTGATGGGCTGGCGCTTTCGCACGAATTTGCAGGTTGCTTCTCCCCTGCGCTCGCATTTCGAAGATGCTGGGCTACTCTTGAACAGGTCTTTAAACCCAAAGGTGCATACCATGAACGTATCCAGCAGAACGGTTGTGATATTGAATGTCCTTTCCGCCACAGGTTTATTGTTGATTCTCGCCGAACGATTCCACTGGTTCTGAGCCGAACCCTGCGCTGGCATAACCCAATCGAATCTGAGAAGGGGCATATTTCGGCCCTGTTTGGTAGACTGTGGGTATCAACCAATAAGGATTAGGTTATGCCAACTAAACGATTTGCCGTAAAACACTGGAAAATGGTGCTGGTGCTGATTGCCATCTGCGGCGCAATGCTGCTACTCCGTTGGGCGGCAATGATTTGGGGCTAGGGCGAAGACAGGTCATCAGAAGGGACGTCAAAAAACCGCAGACAATAAACGGGCCGACATTATCATCGGCCCGCTTTTATTACATTCTATAACCCAGTGAAACCGTGGTTCTGCGGTCGGTATGATCCGGCGCAGATTCTGGTGGTGAAGAGTTCCAGGTCACGTTGTAGGCGACTTTCAGGCCAAAGTGTTCGTTGATAGCCACGTTCAGCGCCGTCTCAGAGTTCAGCGTCGTGTCGTCGGCACCAAATACAGAAACACCCTGGGTAAATTTGGTGTTGTCAGTCATCTGCCAGGCATAGGTACCGGAAGCGTAACCGAGCGGTTGGGTTTTGGTATCGCCATTGGTGTACTCGTCATAACGCACACCAGGACCGAATTCAAAACGGAGGCTGTGTACCGGACCGTTCAGGAACTGGCGACCATAACCGGCGGTGAACACATCGCGCTGGCGATAACCGTTGTAACGGTCAGTTAACCAGCTTGCCTGTCCAAACAGGTAGTCATAGTCGGTCATGTTGTAACGGCTACGTCCGCCTACCGCATATTTCTCAGAAGAACGTTCGTCATTAGCGGAAGTGTTGCTGGCATTACCCCACAGAGACCAGGCGGTGGTGTTGCCGTACCAGGTAAGCGTACTGTCCGCCGTCAGAGAAGAGCTTTTCGTGTTACCGGATTGTGCCAGGTACCCGGCGTTCAGGTTACCTTCAAAAGGTTTTTTCGCGGTGGAAGGATCGTCCATGACAGTAAAAACGGTATCATCAGCGGTCGCGTTCATAGCCGCAAACACGCCACCCGCAAGCATCAGTGCAGCGGGCACTGTCTTTAAAAGCTTCATTTTATTAAGGAGTCCGTACAACAAAAAAAGAGACCACACGGTCCCGGAATCTTTCTTGAGGATCAATGACAAGGCGTCCAGAGAAAGGTAACAAATTATAAAAAGCCGCAAATAACATAGCAATGTTTTCTTATTTCATTTTTTGAATAAGAACGATCTCAAAAAGCGTTTTATTTTATATATCCCCCGCCTCAATTTTTGTCAGTATTCATATTTAAAATCATACTGTTATTTACATTGCCTTCCTGACAAATGGTGCCAGGCTAATAAGAGCCCATGCTAAAAGGAGGTAATGATGGTTTCTATTTATACTCTGACGCTCTCCCCTTCCCTGGATTCCGCCACCCTGACGCCGCAGATTTACCCGGAAGGTAAATTGCGCTGTAGCGCCCCGGTCTTTGAGCCCGGCGGCGGCGGGATCAACGTGGCGCGCGCCATTACACATCTCGGCGGCAAAGCCACGGCAATTTTTCCCGCAGGCGGTGCCACCGGTGAACACCTGGTCTCTCTGCTGGCCGATGAACAGGTGGCCGTTGAAACCGTTGAGGCCAAAGACTGGACGCGGCAAAACCTGCATGTCCACGTGGGATCCAGCGGCGAGCAGTACCGTTTTGTCATGCCGGGCGCGAAACTCAGCGATGACGAGTTTCGTCAGCTTGAAGAGAAAGTGCTGACGATAGAGAGCGGCGCGCTGCTGGTGATAAGCGGCAGCCTGCCGCCCGGCGTAAGCGCGGAAAAATTGACGGCGCTGATTCAGGCGGCGCAGCAACGCGGCATCCGCTGCATTGTCGACAGCAGCGGCGAGGCCCTGCAGGCGGCCCTGGTACCGGGCAATCTGGAGCTGGTCAAACCCAACCAGAAAGAGTTAAGCGCGCTGGTCAACCGCGAGCTGACGCAGCCTGACGATGTGCGCACCGCCGCGCAGGAGCTGGTGCGCAGCGGCAAAGCGCGGCGCGTAGTCGTCTCCCTTGGCCCTCAGGGGGCGCTGGCAGTCGATGAATCGTCGTCCGTTCAGGTTGTCCCACCGCCGATGAAGAGCCAGAGCACGGTTGGCGCGGGCGATAGCATGGTGGGCGCGATGACGCTAAAGCTGGCGCAGGGTGCGTCTCTGCTCGAAATGACACGCTACGGCGTGGCGGCGGGTAGCGCCGCCACCATCAACCAGGGCACGCGTCTCTGTTCGCTTGCCGATACGCAAAAAATCGTCGATTACCTGTCCCGAAATTAACGCCTTTTCCCCTTCGTCTTTACGGAGGGGAATGTCCTCTCTGAGTCGCCAAACGCAAACTATCGACTATGCTAAGAAAATTTCCATGATAACAATGAGGTGAATTATGAGCAGTGGTGACATCACACGCTACGTCGTGACCATCAACCTTCATGAAGCATCGCTGACCGAGCTGAATGAGCTCAACAATGCTTTCACCCGGGCTAATTTTCTCCTCACCCTGACGGATGACGAGGGCAATATTCATGATTTAGGCACCCTGACATTTGGTCTGATCGGCGCCCTGAGCCAGGAAGAGGTTCATGCGCTGGCCGCCAGTCTGGTGGAGAGCGTGACCGATAAGCCTGCCGAGATTGACGTGGATACCTGGGAAAGCTGGTGGAAAAAAGAACAATAAGTGCGCTGTATGAATTTAAACCGCTCAGGTGTGCGTTAGTTCGTATTTTTTTACCGCCATTATGCGCTAACTTTATGATCTGGCAGACAACATGGGAGAGACAACATGTGGCAGGCTATCAGTCATCTTTTACGTGAGCAGCTGGGTGAAGGTGAAATTGAACTGCGTAACGAACTGCCAGGCGGTGAAATCCACGCCGCGTGGCATTTACGCTACGCAGGGCGCGATCTTTTCGTTAAGTGCGATGAGCGAGAGCTGCTTCCGATATTTACCGCCGAAGCCGACCAGCTGGAGCTGTTGTCGCGCAGTAAAACGGTGACGGTCCCGCAGGTTCTGGCCGTGGGGAGCGACCGCGACTACAGCTTCCTGGTGATGGAGTATCTCCCCGCCCGGCCGCTGGATGCCCATAATGCGTTCATCCTCGGCCAACAGCTAGCGCGCCTGCATCAATGGAGTGACCAGCCGCAGTTTGGTCTCGACTTTGACAACGATCTCTCCACCACGCCACAGCCCAATGCCTGGCAGCGTCGCTGGTCGACATTTTTTGCCGAGCAGCGCATTGGCTGGCAGCTTGAGCTGGCCGCCGAAAAAGGACTGGAATTTGGCAATATCGACGCCATCGTCGAGCACGTTCAACAGCGTCTGGCATCCCACCAGCCTCAGGCGTCGCTGCTTCACGGCGATTTGTGGTCCAATAACTGCGCGCTGGGTCCCAACGGCCCGTACATCTTTGACCCGGCCTGCTACTGGGGTGACAGAGAGTGCGATCTAGCCATGCTGCCGCTTCATCCTGAGCAGCCGCCGCAAATATACGACGGATACCAGTCTGTTTCCCCCCTGCCGCCCGGTTTCCTCGACCGCCAGCCGGTGTATCAGCTTTATACGCTGATGAACCGTGCCATTCTTTTTGGCGGAGAACACCTTGTTAACGCGCAGCGGGCACTCGAGCGTATGCTTGCCGCCTGAGAAGAGAAAGGGTGGCCTTGCCGCCACCCTTATCGCTTACAGAAAACCGAGCAGTGAGAAGAAGAAGTATCCCGCCACAATGATAATCACGGGAAGGATATAGAGCGGGAAAATTTGCAGGAAAATGGTGTGACGCGGCACAACGATGCGGGATTCAATCTGCTCCCGACTCATTCCTTCCGGGCCTTTGGCCTGCTCCAGAATCAACTGATCCTCAACGCCCTCGCGTAAAAAGCGCGTCTGGCGACTCATTCTCGCACCAGAGGCCTGCAGTGCCAGCGCGACAAAGATCAGGGCATATATCACCCAAAAGCCGATATTCAGCTGTTGATGAAAATCCGGGGTGGGTGAGTTAAACCAGAAGACATTCAAAAATGGCGTATTAAAACGCATCATCTCAATCATGACATGGGCGAAATCAAGCATTACCGCATTGATACCCGGCTGTTTTTCGCTGTGGTCGTACATAAATTTGAGTACAGAAATCAGCGTAGAAATGACGGCAGGAATAAAAATCACCCAGCCAGCAATACGTTTTAAGACCGCAATGCGTCCAGCTTGTTGATACGTCATCAGTTCCTCTTCATAAAGACGCGTTATTTGTGCCTAAGTCTACCTGCTGACCATCAATTTCGCCCGCTCTTTAAAAGCAATATGCTAAATTGCAGTGTGTGCTTAGCACGTATCGTCTGTCGAACACCCTGGATAAGGAGACGTTGTGATGTCGACACCGCGCCAAATTCTTGCCGCAATTTTTGACATGGATGGATTACTGATCGATTCCGAACCGCTGTGGGATCGCGCCGAACTGGACGTTATGGCCAGCCTGGGCGTGGATATCAGCCGCCGTAATGAACTTCCCGATACGCTGGGCCTGCGCATCGATATGGTGGTTGACCTGTGGTTTGCCCAACAGCCTTGGGTAGGTCCCAATCGCGATGAGGTGACCGCACGCATTATCAGCCGCGCCATTTCGCTGGTGGAAGAGAACAGGCCGCTGCTGCCCGGCGTACGTGAGGCCGTCGCGCTTTGTAAAGCCCAGGGGCTGAAGGTCGGACTGGCCTCGGCTTCACCGCTGCATATGCTGGAAAAAGTGCTGACGATGTTTGAACTGCGCGACAGCTTCGACGCGCTGGCGTCCGCTGAGAAATTGCCTTACAGCAAGCCGCACCCGCAGGTCTATCTGGACTGCGCCGCTAAGCTCGGCCTGGATCCCCTCAACTGCGTTGCGCTGGAAGATTCCGTTAACGGTATGGTGGCGTCGAAGGCTGCACGGATGCGCTCCATTGTGGTGCCCGCAGAAGAAGGCCGTCACGACCCCCGGTTTGCCCTTGCCGATGTGAAGCTTAATTCACTGGCAGAACTGACGGCGCATCACCTGCAGGGCGGTTAACGCCCTTCTCTGGTTTGTGACAAACAGTTACACCGTCACCTCTTCCGCCTACTGTATAAAAACCCTATACTGTATGAATTGACAGTTTTGTGGGTTTTATCATGACGGCGGAAGGCCACCTGCTTTTTTCTATTGCGTGCGCGGTATTTGCCAAAAACGCTGAACTCACCCCCGTGCTGGCACAGGGGGACTGGTGGCATATTGTCCCTTCCGCCGTATTGACCTGTCTGCTGCCCGACATTGACCATCCCAAATCTTTCCTCGGACAGCGCCTGAAGTGGGTGTCGAAACCCATCGCCCGCGCGTTCGGCCACCGGGGGTTTACGCACAGCCTGCTGGCCGTGTTTGGCCTGCTGACGCTTTTCTATTTAAAAGTGCCCGAAAGCTGGATAGTCCCCGCCGATGCCATCCAGGGGATGGTGCTGGGCTATTTAAGCCATATTCTCGCCGATATGCTGACGCCTGCGGGCGTACCGCTGCTTTGGCCCTGCCGCTGGCGTTTCCGTTTTCCGATCCTCGCACCGCAGAAAGGCAACCAGCTAGAGCGGGTGTTGTGCATGGCGCTGTTTGCTTACGCCGTCTGGATGCCGCAAACCTTGCCCGAAAATAGTGCAGTTCGCTGGTCATCCCAGATGATTAATTCGCTGCAATTTCAGTTCAATCGCTTTATTCATCACCAGATTGAACAGTAAACCGACAAAATTATCCCATTTGTCATAAACCATTCCATTTGGATATAAGCGCTACATCACACTTCTGCTAACCTTCCGCCAACAGGATCGGTAAAAACCGACCCAATAATAAATCAGGAGAACGGGGATGAATTTTCCACTCATCGCGAACGTCGTTGTGTTCGCTGTATTGCTATTGCTTCTCGCGCAGGCGCGCCACAAACAGTGGAGCCTGGCGAAAAAGGTGCTGGTTGGTCTGGCCATGGGTGTCGTATTTGGTCTGGCATTACAGGCAATTTATGGCTCCGATAATCCAGTTCTGAAAGATTCCATTCAGTGGTTCAACATCGTCGGTAACGGCTATGTTCAGCTGCTGCAGATGATCGTTATGCCGCTGGTGTTCGCCTCTATTCTGAGCGCCGTTGCTCGCCTGCATAACGCGACTCAGCTGGGAAAAATCAGCTTCCTGACCATTGGTACGCTGCTGTTCACCACGCTGATTGCCGCGCTGGTGGGTGTGCTGGTCACTAACCTGTTTGGCCTGACCGCAGAAGGTCTGGTTCAGGGTACCGCTGAAACGGCGCGTCTGACCGCGATTCAGACCAACTACGTTGGGAAAGTGGCTGACCTGACCGTGCCGCAGATGGTGCTCTCCTTCATTCCGAAGAACCCGTTTGCTGACCTGACCGGTGCGAGCCCAACCTCGATCATCAGCGTGGTTATTTTCGCCGCGTTCCTGGGCGTAGCGGCGCTGAAGCTTCTGAAAGACGATGCGCCAAAAGGCGAACGCGTGCTGACCGCAATTGACACCCTGCAAAGCTGGGTGATGAAGCTGGTCCGTCTGGTCATGCAGCTCACTCCTTACGGCGTGCTGGCGCTGATGACCAAAGTGGTTGCCGGTTCTAACCTGCAGGACATCATTAAGCTGGGCAGCTTCGTTGTCGCCTCTTATCTGGGCCTGGGCATTATGTTCGTGGTGCACGGCATCCTGCTGGGCGTGAACGGCGTCAGCCCGCTGAAATACTTCCGTAAGGTCTGGCCGGTGCTGACCTTTGCCTTCACCAGCCGTTCCAGCGCCGCATCTATTCCGCTGAACGTGGAAGCGCAAACCCGTCGTCTGGGCGTGCCTGAATCTATCGCCAGCTTCTCTGCCTCCTTTGGTGCCACCATCGGTCAGAACGGCTGTGCGGGTCTGTACCCGGCGATGCTGGCGGTAATGGTTGCTCCTACAGTCGGCATCAACCCGCTGGATCCGGTCTGGATCGCCACGCTGGTCGGGATTGTCACCGTAAGCTCCGCAGGCGTTGCGGGTGTTGGCGGCGGCGCAACCTTCGCCGCGCTGATTGTGCTGCCCGCGCTGGGCCTGCCCGTGACGCTGGTCGCGCTGCTGATCTCCGTTGAGCCGCTGATCGACATGGGCCGTACCGCGCTGAACGTAAGCGGCTCCATGACCGCCGGTACGCTGACCAGCCAGTGGCTGAAGCAGACCGACAAAGCGATTCTGGAAAGTGAAGA